>CAVISZ010000175.1:0-5361 GCA_963645585.1 uncultured Eubacteriales bacterium | reverse complement strand
ATATGAGCCATGACGGGTTGATAATTGACCCAGGTTCAAACTATAACGACATAGTCAAAATTGTGACAGAAAATAACATCAATATTAAAGGTATATTGCTAACACATGGGCATTTTGACCACACAATGTCTTGCAATAAATTGCAACAAGATGGATATAAGGTCTATATCTCAGAAAATGACGCTTACATGTGTAAGGGTGAAGAATTTAACTTTGCGAAAGAAAATAATATCCCTTTTGTGCCATTTAAACCTGATGTTGTAATATCTTCTCAAGATGAGCAGATAAAAATTGGTAGCATTGGAGTTAAAATATTGCATGTCTCGGGGCATAGTAAGGGTGGTCTTGCTTATTGCATTGATAAATATTTGTTTTCAGGCGACACGCTATTTCAACATGGCTATGGAAGAACCGACTTAAATGGTGGTAATTTTAGAGAGATGTTAACAAGTATTAAACTATTGAGGACATATACTAAAAAGGGATATATCTTATTCCCAGGGCATGACTATTAGTAAAAGCATGGTAAATGCTTTCTATATGCTTATGTAGAAAGCGAAATGAAAAGTGGAAGTACATTTAAAACACATATATCAACCGTTTTTTAAGGTTAATTTTGTGATAAAAGTAAAAAGTAGTAGACAACTTTAAATTTGTATGGTATTATGTTTTAGTAAATTTTTAAATTAGGAGAAAATAAATGATAACAGCAGGCGATTTTAGAAAAGGCGTAACTTTTGAATATGAAGGCAATGTTTTCGTAGTTGTAGAATTTTTACATGTTAAACCTGGTAAAGGCTCACCATTTGTAAGAACTACAATCAAAAACGTTGTAACAGGTCAAGTTTTGGAAAGAACTTTCAACCCAACTGATAAATTCCAAGCAGCAGTAATTGAAAGAAAAGAAATGCAATACTTATATAACGAAGGTGATTTATATTACTTTATGGATATGGAATCTTATGACCAAATCCCATTAAACAAAAACCAAGTAGAAGGCGCTATGAACTTCATGAAAGAAAACATGAATGCAACAATACAATTCTACAAAGGCAACGCTTTCAGCGTTTTACCTCCAACATTTGTTGAGTTAGAAGTTACTGAAACAGAACCTGGCATTCAAGGTGATACTTCAAAAGCAGGTTACAAACCAGCAAAACTTGAAACAGGTTATGAAATCAAAGTGCCTTTGTTTGTAAACCAAGGCGACATGATTAGAGTAGATACTCGTGACGGCTCATACATGGAAAGAGTTAAATAGCAAATAAACATTTTTGTTTTTAGAACATCATTCAATTAAAATTGAGTGGTGTTTTTTTGTTACTTTTTTTGTCTTTTTGTAACAAAAGAATTAATTGTTTGTATGAAAATATATATAGGTTAAAAGGAATAAATGATGTTAAAAGATATTTTACCTAACAACATATTTTTAGCACTTACAAACAAAACCTCATTGCAAGAAATAAATGAAATAAGAATAAGAAAAAACAAACCAATAACAATTTCTTGTAATACAAAAACATATTTTTTAAGTGAAAATGGCAAATGTGCGAACTATAATCAAGCAATCTACGCTAACTCTGAAATGATAAATAATATTATTTTTAAAGCATGTGACCACTCAATATATTCAGTAAATGAGCAGATAAAACAAGGCTATCTAATGGTTAAAGGAGGCATAAGAATTGGAATTTGCGGTGAAGTAGTATACGATGGGGGAATTAAAACAATAAAAGATTATACTTCCATTTGTATACGCGTTCCACATCAAATTAAAAACGCATCACTGCCAATATTTAACCAAATTATGAGTGAAGGTGAGATTTTAAATACATTGATTATATCGCCTCCAGGAGCAGGAAAAACGACACTACTTAAAGATATAGTTTACCAATTATCAAATCATAATTATGCTTTTAATGTTTTTATCGCAGACGAGCGTGGAGAAATTACATGTGGCTCAGAAACAAATTTTATTGGAAGTAATTTTTATGATTCAATTTCATTTATAAATAAAAGCACTGCCATTATGTTAGGTATAAGAAGCATGTCGCCCGACATTGTAGTAACAGACGAACTTGGCACAAATGATGACGTTTCTGCAATAGAGTATGCAATAACCTGTGGCATAAAAGTGATAGCAACCATGCACGCAAATGATATAGAAGACTTAAAAAACAAAAAGTGCATGTCTAATTTATTAGAATCTAAAGCATTTAAAAGAATAATTGTCTTATCTAAAGAAAATGGTGTTGGGACTATATGTGGTGTATATAAAGATAATTTATGTAGAATATATGGTGGTGTTACGTGAAATTAATATTAATTATTGCCTTGGTGTGCTTGTCGGGCTCGCTGGGGTTTGGTCTTAGTAAAACATACAAACAAAAGTTAAAATTTTATGAATCATACTTAACCTTCTTACAAGAGCTAAAAACATCAATAAATTTTTCTTCATCAAAAATTGGCGAAATAGTTAAGTCAAGTAAAGTCAACATTGCCAATAAAGATTTAACTTCACTTTTTGATAACTATCTTGCACTTCTTGGCTGTGATGAAAAAATAACAAGAAATGGTTTATTCAATAACAATACTAATTTTTTAACAGATAGTGATAAAGATAGCATTACATACTTTTTTAACCAATTAGGGAAAACAGATTCCTTTAATCAAATTGAAATAATAAACAATAACATAGAAACCGTAAAGGGCAAGTGCGAAAAGTTAAAAAAAGATTGTGCAAAGTATTGTCCGCTATTTACAAAACTTGGCATTTTGTTTGGATTGTTTTTGGCATTAATAATAATTTAACACTTTGGGAGGCATGTTTGTGGGGGTAGATTTAATTATAAAAATTGCAGGCATTGGACTTTTAACTGCGGTTATAACTCAAGTATTAAAACATGCAGGCAAAGACGATATGGCTACATTTGCAACGCTCGCAGGCGTTGTTGTTGCTTTAATGATGGTTCTTGATATTGTTATGCAACTTTTTAATACTGTAAAAACAATGTTTGGGCTTTAAAAGGAAACAAAATAAATGACCATGTTGTTTAAAATTATAGGCATTGGAATTTTATCTGTAATTGCTTATATGATTGTTAAACCCATAAAGCCAGAGATAGCGGTGTTTATTAGCATAATTGGTTCTGTTATTATCTTGCTTGCCTGTGTTGATGGCTTAATGAGCGTAATTAACACAATGACGACCTTTGTTCAAAAAACAGGCATAAATACAGGGCTTTTTGGCTGTATATTAAAAATAATTGGTGTGGGTTACACAATTGAGTTTTCATCGGGTGTTTGTACAAGTGCAGGCAACTCTAATATTGCAGATGTTATCATGCTAGCGGGTAAGATTACCATACTTGTAATGAGTTTGCCAATCATTACTAGTTTGATAGATATAATCATTGAAATTTTGCCATAGAGGTTAATTTTTTGAAAAGATTTTTGTCTTGTGTTCTAATTTTTGTTGTAATGGTGTCAAGTGTTTTTATGATAAAAAAGACTTGCGTTTTTGCAGACAATTCAAACACTCAACAAGAAATAACTGAAAATGTTGAAAATCAAATAAATAGTTTAGACACTTCAGAGCTTGATCAATTGATAGAGCAAATATTAAAAAACACCAATCTTGGCACATCTAGTTTTTCGCAAAAAATTAAAGATATAATCTCAGGCAAAATAACAATAGATGCAACAACATTTCTGGGGTATTTGTCTAGTCTTTTTGTTGACGATGTTCTTGCGTTTTTGCCGTATATATGTATGATTATTGCAATATCAATTTTATATAGCATGGTCAATGCCTCGCACAGTGGCAAAAATAAGACATTAAACGATGTTATTCACTTTGTGTGTTTTAGTGCAGTGGTAATTATAATTGTAGCATGGGTGTCAAAATTATTGTTGCTTACAAAAACCACCTTAACAAATGTAAAAAGCCAAATGGACTTAATATTCCCGCTTCTTTTGACACTTTTAACTGCTTTAGGTGGCAACACTACAGTAAGCGTATATCAGCCAGCAATGGCGATGTTATCAGGCACAGTAATCTCAATTTTTACAAACATCTTACTTCCAATTTTTAGTTTTATTCTAATCTTTATTATTATTTCAAACATTACAACAAACATTAAATTTAACAGATTTTCGGACTTTTTTAGTTCGAGTTTTAAATGGATAATGGGTGTTGTCTTGATGCTATTTTCTGCTTTTGTGTCAATTCAGGGGTTAATGGCTGGAAGCATAGATACAATCTCTCTTAGAACTGCAAAATATACAATTAAAAGTGCCGTACCAATAATTGGTGGTTTTCTAGCAGACGGCGTGAGCTTAATTATGGTCTCTAGCGTACTAATTAAAAACGCTATAGGTGTTGGTGGTTTACTTTTATTGTTCTTTAGCATTGTTTTGCCACTTATAAAAATAATTGTATTTTCATTTTTATTAAAACTTGCAAGCGCAATATTAGAGCCAGTTGCAGATAGTCGAATAACCTCGTTTGTTTCTAGCATAGCAAAATCTATTCAAATGTTAATTGCTCTCATTTTGGGCATTGGTTTTATGTACTTTTTAATAACAGGGCTAGTAATGTGTAGTGCAAATATATTCTAGTTAAAAGGAGTATTTTTAGTTATGTCTAGCGTTTCTACATGGATATTATCTATAGCGGGCATTTGCATGCTATCAGTAATTATAGACCTTGTTTTGCCTAGCGGAAAAACAAACACAACAATAAAAAATGTTTTTTCTTACGCTATTGTTTTAGTGGTTATTCTTCCTTTGCCAAAGCTTTTAAAAGGCGATTTTAACCTTGATGTTTTTTCAAACTATGAATTTGAGATACAAGATAGTTATATATATAATGTCAATCAAGCCAAATTAGACAAATGGACCAACTGTATAAATTCAGATTTAGAAAGCAGTGGAATTTATGGTGCGGTGGTTTCCATTTCTGCCAATATATTTGATACACAAATGAATGTCAACGCTGTTTATGTCGATTTATATAATGTTGTTATAAGCGATAAAAAACCGAATATTAATATAAAAACGGAGGTGGTAAGTGTAGTGTTGAAGTATGTAGATATAAAGGAGGATAAAGTAATTTTTTATGAATGAAACCAAGCAAAAAACTTCATTTTGGGATAGAATCCCATTTTTACAAAAACTAAAGAACATAAAACACATTGAACTTATTTTGCTGGGAATTTTTGCTATTGCTTTGATAATCATTTATTCATCGACCGCAAAATCTGGTTCAAATAAACAGGTGGCAAGTTCTGAACTCTCTGCTCAGGAATATTCCGAGTATTTAGAAAACAAATTATCAAGTATTTTGTCTAGTGTATCAGG
>CAVISZ010000174.1:0-7868 GCA_963645585.1 uncultured Eubacteriales bacterium | reverse complement strand
GATGACGATTTGTTGCTTGCAACAAATCAAATCCAACAGGGCAACATTTTTTCTAAGGGCAACATTTTTTCTATTTTTGTGGCTCAAAGGCAGAGTCAAACTCGTCTTTTACAAGTTGTTTGCCTTTGCCTGCGCGGTTATCGTATGGAATATATTTTGACTTTACAACTTCTATTTTTCCACCAGAGCAAACTGCAACATCTGGAGGAACAACACCAAACGAAACAAATGCAACCTCGCCTGTTCCGTTGCCTGTTATACGCAAGCCTTTGCGGTTACGGCTTGAAAGTTCATATTCACCAATTGAAACATTTTTGATATAGCCTTTATTGGTAAGCACGGTTATTGCACCGCTCTTTTTAACTTGACCTGCAAATACAAGGTAAGAGTCATCAATTGCCATGGCTTTAACGCCCGCCGTCATTCTGCCTGTTGGTTCCAAGTCATCGGCAATGTTCACTGCCATGCCGTTTTTTGCAACAAGCAAGAATGTAAATCTTGGGTCACTTTCGCCTGCAAACACAACCGTGTCTTTATCTTTAAGTTTTATGCCTGCAAAGACATTTTTTGCTATTAAATATTCAGAAAGTGGCGATTTTTTAATCATTCCGCTTGCGGTTATAAACACAAGGTTAGAACTTTCAAGCTCAAACGGTTCGCGAGTGATGTTTATTATATTAATTGGGTATTCATCTCTTAAAATATTTTTATCTATTTTGTATAGTTCTGTGCCACGTTCACGCCATTTAGCCTCAGGAATGTTATCTACTAAGGTTTTAAACACATTGCCTTTATTGGTTAAAACAAGCACGCGGTCGGTGGACTTAACTTTTAAGAGTTTTGTATGCACTTCGCTAAGCCCTGAATTTTCGTTTAATTCACGCACTGCAAGATTATAATTTTTAATAGGAATAGCTTTTATTGTTTTGTTTGCAGTGATTGCTAGAAAATAGTCTTTAACAACCACTTCTTGAGGCTCGTCTAGCACTTCTACTTCTAGCGAGTTAGGGTCTAGCAGTTTAGTTCTTCTTGGAGTTTTATATGCCTTTTTAATATCTAAAATTTCTTTTTTAACAACTTCGAATTGTTTTGTTTTAGAAATATAAATAGCGGTTAGTTCTTCAATTTTTACTTTAAGTTCTGCCAGTTCCTCTTTTATTTTATTAACTTCAAGGTTTACAAGTCTTGATAGTCTCATTTCTAAAATGGCGGTGGCTTGTTTATCGGAAAGCAAGAATCTATCTTTTAACTTTTGTTTTGCAACAGAAACAGATTCTGACTTTTTGATGATTTTAATAACCTCATCAATGTTTTGAATTGCTATTAACAGACCTTCTAAAATGTGAGCACGTTCTTTGCACGCATCTAAGTCGAACTTGGTACGTTTGTAAACAACTTGGCGTTGATATTCCACATAATATGAGATGATTTCGAGCAGACTCATTTGTTTTGGTTTGCCACCTGCAATTGCAACCATATTTATGCCAAAGGTTGTTTGAAGATTGGTTGCTTTATACAAATAATCTAGCACGGCTTTTGCGTTTGCGTCTTTTTTTAGTCTTATAACTGCACGAATGCCGTTGCGGTCGGACTCATCGCGTATTTCTTGAATGCAAGAAAGTTTTTCTTTGTTTTCTTCTTTAAGTTGTGCTATTTTTTGCAACAATTGAGCCTTATTTATTTGATAAGGAATTTCAGTTATTACAATGCTTTGCTTGTCGCCATTTGTCTCTATTTCGGCACTTGCCCTAATTGTTATTTTGCCCTTGCCTGTTTCGTATGCCGTCCTTAACTCATCACCCGCAACAACATTGGCACCAGTTGGAAAATCGGGACCTTTTATATATTTCATCAAGCCTTTAACGTCAATTGAAGGTTTGTCGATGTATGCAACAACGGCGTCTATAACCTCTGCCAAATTATGTGGAGGAATGTTTGTTGCAACACCAACGGCAATGCCGTAAGCACCATTAACCAAAAGGTTTGGAAAACGACCTGGTAGTGTGTCAGGCTCTTTTAACTTATCATCAAAGTTCAAACTCCAATGCACTGTGTTTTTGTCTATATCTCGCAAAAGTTCAAGCGACAAGTCTTTTAATCGCATTTCGGTATAACGATAAGCAGCGGCGCCGTCACCATCAATTGAGCCAAAGTTTCCGTGACCATCAATTAATGGCTCTCTGAGTGAAAATTCTTGAGCCATACGAACGGCAGCGTCATAAACAGAAGAGTCTCCATGAGGGTGATATTTACCCAAACACTCACCAACTACGGTTGCTGATTTTCTGAACGGTTTATCTGGGAACAGTCCCATATCGTACATTGCGTATAAAATTCTGCGTTGAACAGGTTTTAAACCGTCCTCAACGCGTGGCAGTGCCCTATCCATAACAACGTGTTCGGTGTATGGAATCATGCTTTCGTGCAAAACTTCATCAAGTGGTCTATAAATAACATTTCCACCAAATCTCATTTGCTCCTCTCTTGCCATGGTAAATTTCTCCCTTTTTATTGTTTTGTTTTGCTCGCTAGAAAACATCCTATTATAATTCTGCTCTAGCAGTTTTGCGTTTTCTTCAGTCTCTGTTACGTTATCACAAGTTTGTGTTTCGTCTTTATTTTCTTGCTTTATGTCTTGATTTTCTTGTTTTAAAGTTTTTATATCATTTGATGTGTCTAAAATTTTTTCAAATTCCACCCTTTCTTTTATAATGGGTGGTGACACTTGCTTTTTGCTTTCTTTTGTGGCTGTTTCTTCAATGTTTGGTTTTGAGTTTTTTAGCAATTCTTCAAAACCAATTTGACCGTCCAATTCGGAATATTTAACCTCTTCTTCCTTTATGGGAATTGGCTCTAGTTCATCGTAGCACATTTGCCCAAGCAAAATGCCCTCGTCTTCGACTTTTTCATCATCTATCATTGTATAAAAACCTTTTGTTTGTTTTTTAGCACCAATTGTTTGCTATAGAACCAAATAGCATTTGATTGCCCATGAAAGGGGCAATCTGGCAATTTGCCGTACGGCAAATTGCCCAAATTTTAACCTTGGGTTAAAATTTAAATGCTATTTGAGTTTGGCTCCGTACTCCTCTGCAAAAGAGTCTAGCCTGTTAAAGTTTGCATGCTCTGCAATATATTCTTTTCTTGCGTCAATATTGTCGCCCATCCAAACAGTAACCATTTTTTCTGCCAAAGTGGCATCTTCTATTGTTACCTGCATCAATGTGCGTTTGTCTGGGTCCATGGTTGTTTCCCAAAGTTGGTCTGGGTTCATTTCACCAAGACCTTTATATCTTTGAATTTCGTACCCTTTGCCACAACGTTCTATTGCCTGTGGAAGTTCGTTATCGGAGTACACATATTCTGTATATCCCTTTTTGTACACCTTGTAAAGTGGTGGCAAACCAACATAAACGTGACCGCTTGTGATAAGCCCACGCATATATCTATAAAAGAATGTTAAAAGAATGCTTCTTATGTGCATACCATCTTGGTCGGCATCGGATAAAATTATAACTTTATCATAACGCAAAGTGTCTATGTTAAAATCTTCTTGAATGCCTGTTTCAAGTGCGGAAATTATTGTTTGAATTTCCTCGTTTGCAAGCACTTGGTCAATACGTTTTTTCTCTGCGTTTAATGGTTTACCTCTAAGTGGCAAAATTGCTTGAGTTTTACGGTCACGACCCATTTTTGCCGAACCGCCCGCAGAATCACCCTCAACAATAAACAATTCGCATTGTTCACTTTTTCTGCTTGAGCAAGACGCAAGTTTGCCCACAAGATTAAAGTTGTCGGCACTATTTTTTGCTCTTGTTATTTCTTTGGCATGCTTTGCAGCCTCTCTTGATTTGGCAGCACCTTTTGCCTTATTTATAATAACGTCCGCGATTTTTTCATTGGTTTTATCTTTTAAAAATTTGGTGAGTTCTTGAGTTGTTATTGCGTCCAACTCGGTTTTTGCTTCAGGATTGCCAAGTTTGGTTTTGGTTTGCCCTTCAAACTGAACGCTTTTCATTTTTACGGCAATAATAACTGTTAGCCCTTCGCGATAGTCATCACCAAGCAAGTTCGCATCTTTTTCTTTTAAATAGCCATGATTTCTGGCATAATCATTTAAAACTTTTGTAAGAGCCGATTTAAAACCCATTTCATGAGTTCCGCCCTCAGTGGTTGGAATGTTGTTTACAAAACTAAAGCAGTTTTCGGTGTAGCCGTCTGTGTATTCAAGAGCACACTCTGCCTTTAAAATGTCTGTTTCTGCACTAAAATATATTGGAGTGCTAAAAAGTTTGTTTTTGCCTTTGTCTATATACGCCAAAAAGTCTTTAATTCCGCCCTCAAAATGATAAGACACACTTTTGCCCGTACGTTTGTCGGTTAGGTCTATTTTTAAACCTTTATTTAAAAATGCAAGTTCTTCGATTCTGTTTGCAATTACATCAAAATCAAAAGTTAAATCACCAAATACTCGACTGTCTGGCAAAAAACATACTGTTGTTCCACGCTCATCGGTTGAGCCAATTTCTTTTAGCGGAGCCTTTGGCATACCGCTTTTTATTTTGCCGTTTGGTGCAACATACGACTCAAACTCCATGTAATATTTTTTCTTATTCTTACATACTGTTACATTTAACCATCTTGAAAGCGCGTTTGTAACCGATGCACCAACACCATGCAAACCACCTGAATATGAATAGTTAGAGTTGTTAAACTTTCCGCCTGCATGAAGTTCTGTAAAAACAACTTGAACGGCACTAACATGTGCGGTAGGATGCTCGTCTACTGGAATGCCACGTCCGTTATCGGTGACAGTTGCACTACCATCTGTGTTTAGCGTGATTGATATTTTATCGCCAAAGCCGTTTGCAATTTCATCAATTGCGTTGTCAACAATTTCCCAAAGCAAATGATGCAAGCCTTTTATTCCTGTTGTGCCAATATACATACCTGGACGCAAACGTACCGCGTCAAGCCCCTCTAAAACTACAATATCCTTTGCTTCATAATTAGACATACAAACTTACCTCTAAATAATTTAACTATAATTTTTTTATGCCACAAGCGGGCATAGTTGTTCTAAAATAGTATACTACAAGTTTAAAATATTTTTCAAGTTAAATTTATTTTTGTTTTAACGAGTCAAAATTTTAACTAAAAATTTTTAAGTTTTTTGCCCATTTTGCCTTATTTTTAATCAATTACATATTGATTTTGTAAAAATTGTATGGTAAAATTAATACAAAATTAAGGAGAGAATTATGACACCACAGGAAGCAAAACTTTTTAATGAATTAAATAATTATGTATCAATTAGAGAAAACATGATAAAAGAACATTTTGGTCAAAATTTTTTGGAGTTGTATCTTATTGCCTCTGAAAGAGAATGGTACAACAGATGCGTTAGCAAAATAGACAAAGAAATTGTTAACTATGCAAATCAAATTTCTAAACTTTTAAATTTTAACAAAACTTACAAAAAAGTTGCCGATGTTTTTAAAGATGAAACCATTTCAGACTGGTATAATAAAATAAACATGGAATATTACAAAGAACATGGCGAGGGGTTTCATATAGACTATTATGAAAAAGGCGTTAGAAGATAATTATATGCTTAATATGGCAACATAATTAAAACGGCGGTTTAAATGTAAAAAAACAGACAGAATTAAAAATTAAATTCTGTCTGTTTTTTTGTTTTTTTTAACTAAAAAAATGTTAAACTTTTGCTATAAATTTTATTTGCAAAATAGAAAAAATTTCAAATTACATTTTTTCGTATTTTTTAATTAATTTTTCAATTTCTTTTAATGTTTTTTCTAAATTGATATTTTCAATCACTGCATCATAGTTTTTGGCGTAAGACAATTCAAATTCCATGCGTGAAATTCTAAGGTCAATATCATGGTCTCCCCTTGCCTTTAAGCGTTTTATTAGCTCATCTTTTGGTGCAGTTAAAAATATAGAAAGCACTGTTGTTTTATCTTTTAATGCTTGCTTTATGCTTTTTTGCCCCAAAACACCAACATCTTTAATATAATGGCAAGAGTCAGTTGCAACTGCTTCTAGCGAGGAGTTAAGCATGCCGTAAAAGTTTTTATGAATTTCCTCATGCTCAAACAACTCGCCATTTTTTATTTTTTCTTCAAACTGCTCTTTGGTTAAATATATGTAAGGATTGTGCATTGCCTCGTCTGTGCTTCTTGGAGGGCGTGTTGTGCAAGTTTGCAATAGTTTTATATTATTATGTTTTTCTAAAAGTTCTGTAATAACAGTATTTTTGCCGACACCTGCCGAGCCAGAAATTAAAATTAACATTTGTGTTACCTCATTTTGCAAGACTAATTTTAGCAGTATTTGACAATTTTTGCAAGAAAAAACACCTTGATTTTAAAATGACAAAAGCAAGCCTCTATCACATCAAAATTTTAGGTGTTTTTTTTGATTTTAACTATAATAATTATATTAAAGCGAAATTTGGAACGCAGGGCGGATGTTGGCACGAGCCCATAGACTTTCCTCTCCTATACATTTACCCGTAGAGTCAACAAAGCTGTTATTTCCTCTGTAACCAAAAACATCTCTAAACCAATAGGCTGAAGGCTCGTTATCTTCTATTCTTGTAGCAATAAACTCATCCGCCTGAGGACCTTCATACACAACACTAGTTATAATCTCAGTTCCACCAAGCAAATAAATTTCTTTCCAAGCCAAAAACCAAAATTTGTTTGTTACTGCTGTACCAACATCATTAATACTAGAATATAGGGGAATTACTTTTCTTGATGCAATACTTTCATACAACGATTCATTTGCCATACCTGTTTAAGCAACAAAAGTTTCTCCCGAAAAGTCATCTTTCATATAGGTTGCCCCAATGCCTTTTTCATCACCATAATCTGTAGTCTCCCAAACATAACCACCTGAAGTCCAACCATCAACAATAACTCCACCACCAAGGGTATGTTTAGACAAAAACCAAAAGTCATAACCCGCAAAATAATCTGCAATTGCGAAAGCGTTTGAAGTATCTAAGCCTGTAAATGTGGCATCTTTCATGCTATACCATGTTCCATCTGAAACTGCATCATCTGAGTATGTAACTGAATGTGCATCAGACGCGACAAAAGCAGGTTTTGCACCGTCTTTTTCTCTTACTGCAAATGCAAACCAATCAATTGCCAAACTCTCATCATTAATGTTATGCCCCATAGTTAAGCCAAGTTTGTATGGCTCGCTAGCATTTGAAGAAACAGTGAATGGATACTCGTATCTATCCAATTTCAAGCTTATGTTTAATTTTCCTGACAATGATTGAACTGTGTCAAATGTTGCTTGAGGAATTGACATTTTAATGGTTAATGTAACATTATCTGCACCACTACCGCTTTCTGAAGCGGTTGAACCAACAGCCCCCATTGCTACAGTTTGATTATAATCAACGCTTTTTGTTCCGTTTAAAATTTCAACAACCAAGTCGTCTGGCATATTTGCAGTTATTGTGTTTGAACCCTCTGTGTAATCTTCAAATGTAGGTTTTTGTGTAATTTTTACACCAACATTAAACGCTGACAAATTTTCAATTTTTAAGGAAATAGTTATTGTGTTACCGTCAGTTATTAAATCATTAAAATTTAAAACTCCTAAATCGTAAGCATCTAACGCATTGCCATTAGTTGCCTCATATTCTTTTCTAGTTTTTGTTGTTGATGTTATTTGAGCATCACTTTCAGTAGAACTTGCACATTTTATTGTGCCAGTAACCGCAAATTTACAATTGTTTGCAGTAAAGCCAATTGTTCCGCTAACGCTTAAACTTGCGTTTTTAACTGAGTACACGCCAATTGCTATAGCACATACGCATAGGC
>CAVISZ010000173.1:0-3011 GCA_963645585.1 uncultured Eubacteriales bacterium | reverse complement strand
ATGTAAAGGAAGTAGACCCAATATATTTTGATAAGACCTATTATGTAAAACCAAACGGCAGTGATAAGGCGTTTTCTCTTTTGCTCTCCTCTATGGAAAAACTAAACAAAGCGGGAATAGCAAAAACAGTTTTAGGCACAAAAGATACTTTAATATTAATTAGAGCCAAAGACGGAAAAATGATTTTGAATACAATGTTTTTTAAAGAAGAAATTTTGCAACCGCCCGAGGTTAAAAAAGAAAAACTTTCAAAAAACGAAATGGAACTTGCAAGCACCTTAATTAAAAGCATGTCTGGCTCGTTTAATCCAGAAGATTACAAAGACGAATATAACGCTAAGGTTAAAAAGGCAATAAAGCAAAAAGTTGCGGGCAAAAAAATTGTTGAAGCAAAAACAGAAAAAGAACCTCAAAAAGTTATCAATTTGTTGGACGCTTTAAAAAAGAGTGTTAAGTCAAGCACCAAAACATCAAAACCAAAACAAAAGGAAAAAGGAAACGGATTAAAACTAATTAGTTAAAAGGTGAAAAAATGTCTTTAAATTTGTATAGTAAAAAGCGAAATTTTGAAAAAACATCGGAGCCAAAAGCACAAAAAAATTTAAACGACCAAAGCCGTTTTGTTATTCAATTTCATAAGTCAAGGATTACTCACTACGACTTTAGGTTAGAGTATAATGGCGTGCTTTTAAGTTGGGCTGTGCCAAAAGGTTTGCCAGAATCTGAAAAACAAAAAAGGCTTGCCGTTCATGTTGAGGACCATCCAACTGACTATATAAATTTTTCTGGGACAATTCCCAAAGGTGAGTATGGTGCAGGTACGGTTCAAATTTATGACTCGGGGCATTATGTAAAACTAAGCAATTTTAAAGACGGCTTAAAAAACGGAAAATTAAAATTTTATTTGCTTGGACAAAAATGCGTTGGTGTGTGGACTCTTGTAAAAAAAGACGATAAAAATTGGTTTATTGTTAAGTGCAAAAATGAGCATATTTTACATCCAGAAATAACATCAAAATTGCCACTAAAAAATGTAGACGTAAAACTTGCAAAACTTGCAGATATAATTCCAACAGGCAAAGATTGGTTGTTTGAAATAAAGTATGACGGCTATAGAATTGTGTCTTTTATAGAAAACGGAAAGGTAAAATTAATTTCAAGAAACGGTCAAGATTACACAAACAAATTTGATAATATAACAAGTGCTTTAAAAGAAAATTTTAACAACCAAACTTTAATTTTAGATGGCGAAGTAGTGGTGTTAGATAAGAATGGGAAATCAAACTTTTCTGACCTTCAAACATCAATAAAAAGCAAAAATAACAACTTTTCTTATGTAATTTTTGATATTTTGGCGTATTTTAATCAAATTTTGTGCAATTTTTCAATTTTAGAACGTAAAACAATCTTAAGAGAATTGCTGAAAAATTGTAATCATAATTTAATTTATAGCGAGCATGTTATAGGCAACGGCAAAGAATGTTTTAATCTTGCAAAAAGCAAAAATTTAGAGGGAGTTATTGCCAAAAACATACATTCAAAATATAACGGCAATAGAGATGAAGATTGGCAAAAAATAAAATGCTATAAATGTCAAGAGTTTGTAATTTGTGGTTACACAAAAAGCGATGAAAATCAAATTTTAAGTAGCATTCTGGTGGGCTATTATAACAATAAAAAATTGATATTTGTTGGAAAAGTTGGCACAGGATTTTCTCTAAAAACAAAGCAGGAATTGCAAAAAAAGTTTAAGCCATTAATCACCACAAAAAAGTTGATAGATTATAAATATGGTGACGCAATATTTTTAAAACCAAAACTTGTGGCAGAAATACAATATGCCGAACTCACCAAACAAAATCTTTTACGCCAACCAAGTTTTATCGCACTTAGAGATGATAAAGACCCTAAAGATGTTTTTCTTGAGGTTACAACATGAATGATAAAGTTAGCGGAATAAAAATTTCAAACCCAGATAGAATCGTGTACAAAAATAATGGCATCACAAAACTAAACCTTGCTGAGTATTATAACAACATTGCAAAAAGAATGTTGCCATTTTTGCAAAATAAAGTGCTTTCGGTTATTAGATGTCACGGAGATGTAAACGGTGAAAAGTTTTTTAAAAAGCATCCAAATCCAACTGAAAATGTAGAAAAAATAATAGTAAAAAAAGGTCAACCATTTTTTTATATAAAAGACAAAAAACAACTAATAAGTCAAGTACAAATGGGTACAATAGAATTTCATACTTGGGCGAGTGATGTAACAAAACCAAACATGCCAAATATCATGATTTTTGATTTAGACCCCGATGAAAAATTGCCTCACAATAAACTTTGCCAAGGTGCTTTAATCTTAAAAAAAGTGCTTTTTCAAATTGGCTTAAAGTCGTTTTTAAAAACAAGTGGCGGAAAGGGTTATCATGTAGTTGTTCCATTAAAAAATGTGAAAAATTATAAAAAATTCACTGATTTTGCACAAAAAATTGCAATTTTTATGGAAAATACATCAAATTTGTTTACAACCAACATAAAAAAAGAAGCAAGAAAAGGCAAAATATTTATAGATTATTTGCGAAATAAAAAAGGCTCAACATGCGTTTGTGCTTACTCTTTAAGAGCAAGAAATGGTGCTCCAATATCAATGCCAATTCCTTGGCAAAAAATTAAACAAATAAAACCTAACCAAATAACAATTTTAAATTATAAAGATTATCTTAATAATTCGTGGTCAAACTTCTTTAAAATTGACCAAACAATAGAGTAACCAAATATGAACATATGCTCATGTTCTAACAGCTGCATGCCTCACCTTCAAATAACTTAAAACAACTTTTTTCTTTGATATGTCTTAACTAATTTATTTGTATTTTTTTAATAGCAATTTGTTTGTATTTTTGCCAAAGGTTGTTTGGTCTTTTTTAGTTGAATCTAAATAATTATTGCAAATTTTTTTGCGTGTTTTTTTCTATTGCTTGACAAAAGCGAGCAATGCTTTTAAACTAATGC
>CAVISZ010000172.1:1968-4011 GCA_963645585.1 uncultured Eubacteriales bacterium | reverse complement strand
CTTTAAAATATTTGCACAAGTTTACAAAACGCGGAGATGTTGTGCTTTTTTCACCAGCATGTGCAAGTTATGATGAATTTAAAAACTACATTCAACGCGGTGAGTATTTTACAAACTTTTTTGAAAATATTTAAATTAATGAAGAATTAAGAATGATGAGTGGTGAATAATGAATGATTACGATGAATGATTGCCACTTGGTGGTGTAAGGCGTTAAAGCATAAGTTACTAATGAAGAATGAAGAGTAATGAATTAATGTCGCCTCATGATGTAAGGCTTTGAAGAATAATTAAAAATGACGAATTAAAAAGCCAAAATAAAAAGTAATAAATTAATATTATTATTTTAATTAATATCGTTATTTAAACTTTAAACAAATAGAATTGTTCGGGAGGTAATTTTGCGTAAAATTAATATTAAAAATTATTTTACTTTTTCAAAATGTAAAAAAATAGATAGCCTCTCGCTTGCAGTGCTTTTTTTAACAATATTTTTATGCGTATTTGGTTGCATAATGGTTTATAGTGCAAGCAGTTATTCTGCCTTAAAAAATTTTGGAAATAAATACTATTTTTTAATTAAACATATTATTGGTGTTATTGTTGGATTTTGTGGCCTAGTGTTTTTCTATTTTTTCAATAGTGACAAATTAAAAAAATTAAAATGGCTTTTTTGGGGCGTGGCTGTTGTTGGTTTGATTCTAGTTTTTGTTCCAGGAGTGGGGGCTAGTAATTATGGCGCAACAAGGTGGATAAAAATTGCGGGCATATCGTTTCAACCAAGCGAGCTTGCAAAATTTGCTCTAGTGCTCTTTTGTGCAAGTTTTTTAAGTGATAATTACAAAAATGTAAAAAACTTTAAGTCATTAATTCCGCCCATGCTTTGTGGCGGGGCACTTTGTTTGCTTGTAATTTTAGAGCCTAACATGAGTGTTACAATGTGCTTAGGTTTAACACTTATTGCAATGTTAATTATTGGCGGAATTTCAAAAAAACATTTTTTAATGTTGTCTGTTCCTGCACTCGCATTGGTTCCAACGCTAATTGTTATAGAACCATACAGAATGAAAAGGCTTATGGCATTTATTGACCCATGGGCAAATCCAAAAGGCGAGGGGTTTCAACTAATTCAGTCACTTTATGCACTAGGCAATGGTGGTCTTTTTGGTGTTGGTCTTTTTAATAGCCGACAAAAGTATTTATTTTTGCCTTTTAGTGAATCGGACTTTATTTTTTCAATAATAGGCGAGGAGTTAGGTCTTTTTGGTGCAATTATAATTATTTTGGCTTTTGTTGCCTTGGTTGCCTGCATAATCAAAATTTCATTAAACGCAAAAGACCGTTTTGGTGCCATGCTAAGTGCAGGCATAGCATGTTTGATATCTATACAAGTGGCAATCAACATCGCGGTTGTAACAGGCTCCATTCCGCCAACAGGCATTCCGCTTCCGTTCATCTCGTCTGGCAGTTCTGCAATTTTGGTGTTTTTAAGCATGATTGGTGTTTGCTTGAATATTGCAAAAAAGAGTCGTGAAAACAAAATTTGAGTTATAAAAAAATGTATACAAAATACTTAAAATGTATACATTTTTTATTGCATTGACAAACGTTTGCGACTGAGATATAATATGCTTAGGAGAAAACAATGATAACAAAATTGCCAAGTAATAATCAAACAGGAAAATACGATTTGAAAGTCACCGATAAAAATAATAAGTCATTTATAATGACTATTGGTGGCGACTATGATTTATTTTGGATGCCTGAAAATTATAAAGAATGTACGACCTATCAAATATCAAAAGATGATGAGTTTACTTTTAAGATTTTCTCTCGGTTGTTTGATGGTGTGAAGAAAAACGATGATAAATATCGTTCAGTTTTAAAAGACAATACAATTACTTTTGTCAGTGAAGATTGGAATGAAAATGAGGCTAATGTTCTAATAATTAAAAAACAAGAAAATTCGTTTATAATTGATTTTGTAAAAAATGAAAATAAAGAGGCATGGTCTTTTCCTCACATTGGTTGTGTTATTTGTTT
>CAVISZ010000172.1:0-1958 GCA_963645585.1 uncultured Eubacteriales bacterium | reverse complement strand
TGTTTATGCAGATGTTTAATTATCTTGCTTATGAAAGCAAGTCAATAAAATGCGAAAATATTGAAGATGAAAGAAAACAAGAACTTTAAACAATAAAAAAGTGTTATCATAAATAAATGGAAAAAGATTTAGAAAGAAAATTGGGAATACTATCTCATATATATGATTATTTAAATGGTGGATATTTTGCATCGCATGTTCAGCTCAAGTTTTATGATAGCAAAATTTACGACTATTATTGCAATGATGATAAAAGATATTTATGTCTCGCTAAAACAAGACGTGCCAGACAATATAATAAGCAAAATAGAGCAGTCTGCAGGCATTAGATATTTTATATGCGATGACTGCCATGATGCTCAAATTGAAAATGTTGAGTTTGAAAGTGATTGTTTAACATTAAAATTAGACACCGAAGGTATGCTAGGATGTTTAAACATTGAGGGTAATAATTGTAGTATAATGTTAAATACCTTTAATTCTAGTGATGTAAAAAAATTATTGGTTGATTTTAAAAAATTTGAAAGAGTCTTTTGGTTACACTCTGAAATAGAGTTTGAAAATGGAGATGTGTTTTTTATTCTTGAACTTCAATGGTTTAATAAACATGACTATAAAAATTTAAATTACAAATTCAAAATTTCAGATATAAAAATAGAAAGTGTTCAAGGTTAAATATTTATAAATGTAATTATTTTGATTTGTAAGTAAATTATCTCAATGTAACAATGCTAAGCAGGCAGTGGCAAGGGCTAGCATTTTGGAAATAGTGAAATAATATAAAGCTTAAACAGCACTCAAGCATTTTTATTTTTTGTTGGGCTATTGCAACATTTTTATAAATATGTTACACTACTTATATATTAAGGAGAATTTATGTCAACACCATCGAATCCAAGTAGTATTATGATATACAAAATAATTAGAGAATTTGAAAATACAGGAAGAAAACTGCACTTGATGAGTGAACTTAATTACTTTTCACAACAAGTTATTGATTTTGCAAATTCAATTAGCAATGATGATTTTTGGATTACTCAAACGCCAGAAGTAAATGAAGATTTATTAAGAATTTGTGACATTTCTAGCTCGTTTTGTGAATTAAATGAGCAAAAATATAGAAATGGCGGAGATATTTTTGCTAAGACTAAAATTGGTCAAATGCCATATCCTTGGCTAAAAGGTGCTGTAAAAACTTTAAAAAAATATGAAGATAGAAAAAAGTTACATACAAACGCATCTATGTCAACAATTAATTATTCAGATAAAATGCCAATAGATATAAAAGACGATGAAATGATTAAATAAAGTTGGTTTACTATGCCCCACAAAAAGCAAGTACACACATATATAAATAAAATTCTGACAAGCAAAAGCGAAAGTGTTGGTAAATTTGACGCACTTTCGTTTTTTGTTGCCATTTTTTTGATGATAAGCAAAATATTTTTTTGTCGCAAAGTTAAAGTGTTTATGTCCTGCTAGGTCCAAACAGTATTGACAAAGCTGCTTTTTATTTTGTTTTATTAAGACAATTATGTTATTATTTATTTATAAAAGGAATAAAAAGGGTACATAAATGATTACAATAAAATATTTTGTTCACGGAACAACCACCGACAATTTAAGTCACAAAGCCACTGGTTGGTTAATGGGCGAGTTGTCAGAAAAGGGAATTGCACAGGCTAACGAGCTTGCAAAAGTTATCAAAGATGAGCATTTTGACATTGTTTTTTGTTCAGATTTAAAAAGAGCAATCGATAGTGCAAATATCGTGTTTGGTGATAGGCAAATAGAAATTAAACAAGATGCACGCATTCGTGAGGGCAACTATGGTGATTTTAACGGGCAAGATTCTGCACTTGTTGTTTACGAAAATCATATCAGTGAGCCATTTCCAAACGGTGAGTGTTTAAAAGATGTTGAAAAAAGAGTTGCATCTTTTATTGAATACTTAAAAC
>CAVISZ010000171.1:0-2125 GCA_963645585.1 uncultured Eubacteriales bacterium | reverse complement strand
GGCATAGATTATGTAGCCTTAGACGGCGGTGAACATGTTAGTTTTAAATATAACAAAATAAAAAGCGTTTTGTGTTGCATTTTGCCACTTGTAATGTCTGTATTGTTTGTAACATTTTTCTTTGTTTTTAAATCAAAACTCGACGTTTTGTTTAAAATAATATTCTGGTTGTGTGCCATCATTGGTTTGTTGCTTTTTGGCGTGTATGGCATCAACTGGTTTATAAAATCTCAAATTGGTGAAAATATAGCAGAAAAAGCAAAAATAAAAGGGGAATAAAATATGAAAAAAGTAAAAATTGGTATCAATGGTTTTGGTAGAATTGGCAGACTTGTTTTAAGAGTCGCATCAGAGAGAAACGATGTTGAGGTTGTGGGCATAAATGACCCATTTTTGGATGTAGAATACGCAAAATATTTGTTTGAGTATGATTCAATTCATGGAAAATTTGACGGCAAGGTTAAAGTTGTAGATAACATGCTCGTTGTAAACGGCAAAAAAATTCAGTTCTATGCTCAAAAAGACCCAAGTTTAATTCCTTGGGCAGAGTGCGGGGCAGAATATATTGTTGAATCTACTGGCGTATTTACATCATATGAAAAAGCAGAAGCACACCTAAAGGCAGGTGCTAAAAAGGTTGTTGTTTCCGCTCCAGGCAAAGAAATGCCAATGTTTGTTATGGGCGTTAATAACGAAACTTACACAAAAGATATGAAGATTGTGTCAAACGCAAGTTGCACAACAAACTGTCTTGCCCCTCTTGCAAAGGTTATTAATGACGCTTTTGGTATAGAAGAAGGCTTAATGACAACCGTTCACTCAACAACGGCAACTCAGTTAACAGTAGACGGCTCAACCAAAAAAGATTGGCGTGGTGGCAGAGCAGCATCATATAACATCATTCCATCTTCAACAGGTGCTGCCAAAGCAGTTGGCGTTGTTATTCCATCTCTTGCAGGCAAACTTACAGGCATGAGCATGCGTGTTCCAACACTAGATGTTTCTGTTGTTGACCTTACTTGCAAACTAAAAAAAGCAACAACTTATGAAGCAATTTGCAAAGCAGTTAAAAAAGCTTCAAAAGCAGAACTTGAAGGCATTTTGGGCTATACAGATGAAATGGTTGTTTCGTCAGACTTTATAGGTGACCCAAGAACTTGTATTTTTGATGAAAAAGCTGGTATAATGCTTTCTCCAAACTTTGTTAAACTTGTAGCATGGTACGATAACGAATGGGGCTATTCAAACAAACTTGTAGACCTTGTTTGCCACATGGCAAAAGTTGACGCAAAAGGCTAAAACACTTTGCTTTAATTTTGCTTTTTAAATAATGATTTATTATAATATTAAATGTAATAAACGAAGTTTGACGAATGTCAGATTATAAACACTTTGAGAATAACTCAAGGTGTTTTTTTTAACGCAAAAGCTTGTTATAACGTTTCCTCCACTGTCAAGGGGAGGTGGCTCACATTTTTGCAAAATGTGAGGCGGAGGGGTTAAAAGAATTAGCGTTTGTTACATAAAGTAAGTTTTAGCACACATCTTTCGCTCCCTGTCAGGGGAGCTGGCGTGCGACTGCACGACTGAGGGGTTTTCCTGCTTTATTACTAAAACTTTGGTTATATAAAAAGTTTAATTAGAAAAATAACAATTGGTATTTACATATAAATTTATATATAAAATCCTATTTATTTTTCAATAGGCAGGATAACCCCTCAGTCAGTCTATTTTTCTTGCGAAAAGTCGACTGCCAGCTCCCCTGACAGGGAGCTAAGGCTTGTTAGTCGCAAAGTGTGAGAGAAATAAAAAGTGTAACAAAAAATTTCCTTCACAGCAAACATGCTTTTAACGCAAAAGCTTGTTATAACGTTTCCCTCACTGCCAAGGGAGGGTGGCATGCACTTTGAAAACAAAGTGCATGACGGGAGGGTTAAAAAATCTAGTTTTTAGTACCAAATATGCTTTTAAATCACCCCAAATCAAAAAAAATTACCCCAAATTTCAAAAAAATGAAAAAATTAGTTGACTTCTCCCCCCCCGCGATAAAATGAATGCGAGACAAAGGGGGAGAATATAAATGAAAAGAAAACCAAAATTAAACTTAGTGCTTCAACTTGCCACA
>CAVISZ010000170.1:0-8233 GCA_963645585.1 uncultured Eubacteriales bacterium | reverse complement strand
ATTATAAACACTCATTTTAGTGTAATAAGGTTTTAATTATATTTTTTGTGGACTAGCAAAATTTTGTAAATTATTAAAAAACAATAACCCGCCCTTTAAAAACTTTTCGTTTTTAAAGGGCGGGTTGTTTTAATAAATGATAATTTAAATTATTCTTCTTTTTCGCCTTCTGTTGGAAGATTAAAAGTAGAAAGCCTTGTCATTTTAAAACCAAATCTTGCTTTGTTTCCGTTTAAATTAAGCTTCATGTCCTCATTTTCTGGGTTAACCGCGTCAGAAAGAACAATGCCTTTTGTCTCTTCTTCGGTGCTGTTTTCTGTATCTTTTAACTCTCTAACTTCTTCTTCAATATTGTTAGTTGCATCAATTTTTGCTTTTGTTGATGTTACAAATTCAACTTCATCTTGAACATAGGTTATAACAATTTCAATAAATAAATCTTCTTGCATGTCATAGGCATAAGGCAATTCATCATCTCTGTAAATATCTGCACTGGAAAGGTTTGTTTGTGTGCCTGTAACCTCTGTTAGGGTGTAAATGTTGGTTAAATTGTTTTCAACATTGCCCAAATATAACTCAATTTGTTTTACATATGTGCTAGAATTGTTTGCGTCAATGCCACTGTCAAAACTTAAACTCTCCAAACTAAAATATTCCATAAAAGCACTTTTAAAAATTGCAACATATTCACCAGCAGTTTTGTCTGAAACCTCAATAGAATATTCAGGGGTAGTGGTTAACACTTTGTCATTAAATAACCAACAATAAAAACCACTGTTAACAGTTGTTTGAACAGGAATGGCTTTTATTGTAATATTTGTTCCTTCTTCAAAATCACCATTGCCACCTTCAACTGCACCCAAATTGTAATGTGACGACTTAACTGTTATGTTATAATATTTAAGATTGCCCGTGCAACCAGTAATAATGCAACATGCGAGCATAACGCATAGCATTACAGAAAATATAGAAAATCTTTTTTTCATATAAACCTCTAATTCTATTAAATATTTTTTTGACCAAAATGTCAATTAAATGATAATTAAATTGTTGAATATTTATGTGTATTTTTATTTTTCTTGCATAAAATACTAAAGACACAAAACCACATGTGTTTAAATTTAGGAGATTTTATGTGGGAATTTAGCATTAACCTTTCTGACAAAAATATAGCAATATCAAAAAAAATATACCTAGCACTAAAGGACTTTTGCAAGGAATACAACGGAATTGTAACCACATTCGAAAGATGCGGTAGCGTTTCTATTTTAGTCACTGCCGAGGAGTGCGATGAGTCAAGATATAAACACTTTATTGGCAATTTAATAAGCGACATAATTTGCGAGGACTTTAAACTTAAATATTTAGAAGAAAACTTAACTTTGCCTAATTTAGATAATGTAAGTAAAAACGCATTTATGCAGGCACTTTTAAGCTTTGATAAAGAGTCCGATAAATACATAGTTCAAAGATTTTTAGTTTTAGAAAAGAGCATAGATGTAGAAGCATTTTATCATTTTAGACTCACCATGCTAAAAATAAAGTGGCGAGAACTTGTACAAATAGCAAATGATAATAAGGCATACTTGTCGTCTAACGAAACCTTGGTAGAACTACTAAAATTTTTGGTTAGCAATCTTGAATTAAAAAACGATACAATAAACCTCATGCAAAATGACGGAAAAGTTTGCTTTTATGATACAAATTTTAAACTAATTAAACAAAATAGCATAACCGAAAAAGATATAGATAGCACAATCATTTCATCTCTAATTGCTCTTGCTCCAAAATATGTAAATATTTATTGCGGTGACGACTTTAATAGAAACCTAATAAACCTTTTAAAACAGATATTTGATAAACGCATAAACTTTTTGACCGTTGAAAGTTTGAAAAAGAATTAGAAAATACATCGCCCTTTTGGACTCAATTTGTCACTTATGACAATTTAAACCCCCAAGGGCGATGTTTTTTCGATAAATTTTAAAAAAATGAAAAAATTAGTTGACTTCTCCCCCCCCCGCGATAAAATAAATGCGAAGCTAAAGAGAAAAGACCTCTTTAGCCTCGCAAATGATGAAATAAGAGTGAAGAATGATGAATTCAGGAACCTAGCGAAATAGTCCGTTGGAGTGGAAAATACAACTTTGGTGGACTTACAATCTTTAGCTCCCTGTCAGGGGAGCTGGCACGCTAAATGCGTGACTGAGGGGTTATCCTGCCTTATGAATTAAAATTTATTTGCGAAAGTTAATTCTTGCAATTGTAAGAAAATGTTTGACATCTTACACAAGTAAGAATTAAAATAAATATGTAATAATTAAAACAAAAATGTGTAAATAAATTTTTTTAGCACAATATTTAATAAAGGAGAGTAATTTAAATGAAAAGAACAAATCTTAGGTTGCTATTAAGAATAGTCACAATTTGTTTATGTGTTTGTGCTATCGCGGTGGGCGTTTACTCTATAAAAAGTGCAAGTTTAACTGTTGACGGCTCAATTGGCTTTGTTGTAAATAATTGCAAATTTACTCTAACAAGCGTTGTAAATTGCGCGTCAACCACAGGTACTGATGCCGAAATAAAGGATTTTGACCCAATTTCAACAAATGTAGACGCAACAAACGAAGAAAAATCAAATGTTACTCACAGTGTTGGCAAATTAAACTTTAACGATGCTATTTCTGGTGGAAATGTTGTAAAAATTACATTAACATTTACAAATAACTCTGCTTTCAATTTAAGCGTAACATTAAATGATGATATAAAATTTGTCAGTTACACAAAAGACGGCACAAGCATAGCTACCTCTGGCACAGATAAAATAACTTCTGTGGCAGAAGAGGGGGGTGTTTTGCTTGAAAAGTATGATGAATTTGTTTTAGGCACCAAAGATACAAACAAAACTAAAACGTTTACATTAACCTTGAGCATGTCCGAAGCGGATATTTTGGCAGTAGATTCAATTTCTGGTAAACTTCAATTGTCTTTTTCTGTTGAACAATATGTTGGACTTAGTATGAAAGTTGGTGACTTTTTATTTGATGCCAATGCAACTGAAGGTAACACTTCAGATACTTTCACTATTGACGATGTTGTTGCGGAAGGAATAACTACAAAGCGTAACTATATTGAAATGGGAAGCCACGCAAATGATAGTGGCGAAATAACACCTTTAAAATGGTTTATGTTTGCAAAAAGCAATTCAAACGGCGTTATGGAGGCAGTAACAGACAAAGTTGTAGAAGAAAACAAAACTTTGCCAAGCGGAACATATTATTTTATTAGCGAATACATGTGGAATAAAATGTATTTTTGTGGGGATTATGATAATGAAACTGGTAAACGTTATAAAGATGGAGAATATGCAAACAAATATGACGGAAGCGATGTACAAAAGTATTTGTCAGACATTACATCGCAAACTGGAACAATGTGCTCGGACTTTTCTATAGCACTAGATAAAGGTTCTGTTTATAAAAAATATATTAAATCAAGAAATATTGATGATGCAGAGGATGCGGATAACTATGTTGCTGCCTGCAAGTGTGATAATCAAAAATTATGGTTACTTTCAGTTGATGAGTTAGCTTACCTGAATGGTGGGGTGAATATAATTACATCCTTATCTTATACATCACCATCAAGGTATGTGGCTTATAAAAATGTTATGTGCCAAACAGGAACAAGTGATTCGGTGGAATGGCAATGGATTCGCTCTCCAAAATTAATAGTTGATAAATATGCCTATACGACTGCATTTCATATTAACGCAGGGAGTCAAGGAGAGGTAAGCGACGCTTATCCAGTTGCTATTGAATGTTCTATCCGTCCTGCATTTCAAATAACAGTTGAATAAACAAATTAATTTATTAGTTTTTTAGATAAGTAAAAATAGAGAAGTTTAGTTTTCTCTATTTTTTTTATCATTTTAAAATCTATAATTAATTATTTGCAAAAATGCTTAATAAATAGTAATATATGTAATAAATATATAATTTTAAATATTTGGTTAATTTGTATTTAAGCAAAATACAAAAAATGGAGTAATATGATTAAGAGTCAGGTAATTAATTTTTTAAAAACAAAAAAAGCAAAATATAAAAACAAAAATGAGTTTATAATGGAACTTGCAAAAACGTGCAAAACAAACTATAACGATGCAAAGCAGGTTCTTGCATCGTTGCTTGAGGACGGCAAAGTTGTTGAGGTTTACACAGGCAAATTTAAACTTATTGAGGACACAAAATATGTTAAAGGTAGAATAATTGGCAACAACAAAGGTTTTGCGTTTGTTGATGTTGGCGACCCAAACATGCCAGACTTTTTTGTGCCTGCAAGCAAGTTAAATGGTGCGTTTAATGGTGATATTGTTTTAATTAATCCGCTTTCTAAAACCGACCTTAGTCAAGAGGCAGAAGTGTTTAAAGTGCTTAAAAGAAACAACTTAACCTTGGTTGGCACATATTCAAAAATGAAAAGGGGAGACGGCATGGTCACTCCTGACAACAATAAATTTTCAAAACAAGTGTTTGTGCCAGCAAAAAGTTCTCTTGGTGCAGTTTCTGGTCAAAAAGTTGTGGTTAAAGTAACATTCACTCCAAAAGGTGAAAAACTAAGCGGAGAAGTAATAGAAATTTTGGGCGATGAAAATGATTTTAAAACGCTTCAACTTGCCTTGATTCGTGCTCATAAATTGTATGAGGAATTTCCTGCCGAAGTTGTTGACGAGGCAAACAGAATTCCTCAAAAGGTGCTTGCAAAAGACATAAAGGGTAGGCTAGACTTAAGAGACGAAATAATTTTTACAATAGACGGCGAAGACGCTCGTGATTTTGACGATGCAGTTTCAATTTCTAAAAAAGGCAAAAACTATATTTTGGGCGTTCATATTGCCGATGTTGGCAACTATGTAAAATATGGCACCGAGTTAGACGGCGAGGCATATTTGCGAGGCACAAGTTCATATTTCCCAAACCTTGTGTTGCCAATGCTTCCAAAATCTCTTTCAAACGGCATTTGCTCGCTAAATGAGGGTGTAGACAGACTTACGCTCTCGTGCATTATGGAGGTAAAGCCTAGCGGTGAGGTTGTATCTCATAAAATTTGTGAAAGCGTAATTAATAGCAAAAAGCGTTTTACTTACAATCAAGTTTATGATGTAATTTGTGGTAAAGAGGATGCGGTTAAAGAGTTCGCACAATTTAAAGAGTCAATTTTAACCATGAACGAACTATCGCACATTTTGGGTGAACTTAAAAAGAAAAATGGCATGCTTGACCTTGACATTCCTGAGCCATATTTTGAACTTGATGAAAATGAAAAAGTAAAAGTGGTAGAGCCACGCGAAAGAAACGATGCTCACATTTTAATAGAAAATTTTATGGTGCTTGCAAACGAGACGGTAGCAAAACATTATGCAACAAGAAAATATCCGTTTATATATCGTGTTCATGAAAAACCAACGCGTGATAAAATTGCATCGTTTTTGTATTTTGTTAATAGTTTGGGCGTTGCAACTCCAGAGCAGGTTGGTGATGTAGAACCCGCATATTTGCAAGATGTTTTAAAAAGTTTAGAGGGAAAAGAGTTTGAAAAAACATGCAACAAAGTTCTTCTTCGTTCTTTGCAAAAGGCCAGATATTGTGAAGATTGCCTAGGACATTTTGGTTTGGCTTTAGACTATTATTGTCATTTTACAAGTCCAATCAGACGTTATCCTGACCTCTGCATTCATCGCATAATAAAGGAAGATTTAAAAAATAACGGACTTAGTGCGGTAAGAAAAGAAGAGTTAAACGACTTTGTTGTGGATGCTTCGCTTCGCTCAAGCGAACGTGAAAAAAACGCAACCGAAGCAGAGCGTGATGTAGACGACTTATACAAAGCATATTACATGCAAGACCATTTAAATGAGGAGTTTGACGCAATAATTTCGGGCGTGCAACCTTATGGCTTTTATGTGGAGTTAGATAACACAGTAGAAGGGCTTGTAAGGGTAGAAAACTTGCCTGAAGATGCTTATTTGTACTATGAAAAAACCTTTAAGCTAAAAGGTCAAAATCATTGCTATGGTCTTGGTGATAAAGTGAGAGTAAAAGCAGTTGTTGCAAATTTGCTAGATAGAAAAGTTGAATTTGTTTTAGCACAAAACAATTAAAAAAGGAGATAGGCATGGCAAACAATGTTGTTGCCAATAACAAAAAGGCATATTTTGAATACTTTATAGAAGACACATTTACTGCGGGAATTGTCTTGGTTGGTGCAGAGGTAAAATCAGTGCGTGCGGGTGGAGTTAGCCTTGCCGATAGTTTTATTATAATTAAAAATGGAGAGGTGTTTTTAAAAAACGCATATATCAAACCCTTTGAAAAAGCATCAACTTTTGCTCCAAATGAAAGAAAAGATAGAAAATTATTGTTAAATAAACAAGAAATTCAAAAACTCTTAAGAGCAAAGCAAGAAAAAAATTATACAATAGTGCCTTTAAAAGTGTTTTTTAAAGATAACAAAGTAAAAGTAGAAATCGCTCTTGCAAAAGGCAAAAAACTATATGATAAAAAAGACTCTTTAAAAGAAAAGAGTCAAAAGCGTGATATTGAGCAAGCAACAAAACATTTAAAGATGTATTAATTGTTGTTTAAAAGACATAATAAGTTAAGAGGTTTAAAAACAATAGTTGTGGTGAGAAAAAACGCACAATGGCATTTATAAAATTTTTGCCAAAATTTTATTGCAAGGTGCTTTTAAAAGCACCTTGCGTTTTGCCTTAAAAAGGCAAAACAATGCCATTGTGTGAGCCCTAAAAGAGGTTTAAATGAATGCAATAATCTTTGATATGGACGGAGTTATATTTGACTCCGAAAGCGTGTGGAAACTCGCCTTTAACGAGGCAAATAAAAAGTTTAATCTAAACTTAACCGAAAACTATCGTCAGTCCACATGCGGTCAAAACGAAACCGATGTTCGAAAAGATTTAAAAAGAACATATTTGAATTTAGATGTTGACGCATATAGAGATTATATGTGCCAATTTTATAAAGACTACATAAGCAAACAAGGCATTCCATTAAAAACAGGCTTTTTGGAACTTGTTGAATATTTAAAACAAACTAACCATAAAATTGCACTCGCCACAGGAAGCGACAAGCAATATGTTCAAATTATGTTCAAACATGCACATTTGAATATACATAAAATTTTTGATTTTATAATAACGGGCGATGAAGTTAAAAATGGCAAGCCCGACCCCGAAATTTACATTAAAGCATCAAATGGAATAAAAGAGCAGTCAGCAAATTGCATCGTGCTCGAGGACTCATTAAACGGCATAAAATCGGCTTTTGTGGCAGGCTGTAAGCCAATTATGGTTGTTGATATAATAAAGCCAAACGCCTACGCAAAATCTCATGCAATTAAAATATGTAACTCACTAAAAGAAGTGTTAAATTACTTTTTAGAAAATAAAATTTGATAAATTTCCTAAACTTTTGCGATAGCAAAATATCATTCGTACTAACGAATTTTTTTGAACCATAAGGTTTAATTTCATTGCAAGAAAATTATAAATTTTTTAATTAGAATGATATTGGCGTTCCGCCAATGATTTCATTAAATGATATTGTTCGTTTCACTCACAATGATATCACTCATTTCATTCGTGATGATATTACTCGCTTACGCTCGTAATGATATGTAATTGAACCATTCACTTTTGCGATAGCAAAAATATCATTGCGAAGCAATATCATTACGCAGTAATAACACTGAACCGTAAGGTTCAATTTCATTGCAAGAAAAAGAAGAACTTTTCAGTTCTTCTTTTTCTTGCTGGTGGAGGCGCCGAGAATCGAACTCGGGTCCGAAGTTTACCTAAAAATCTTTCTACATGTTTATTTTGTGGTTTAATTTCAATTTTTGCACTTTCACAAACAAAATTACAAAAACCAACCCTTTAAATAAGATTAATTACCAAGAGACTTAATTAAAATTTGTGTCATAACTAAAAATTTAAAACACTGACACTTGTTTTAAACTCGCTTATTACTTAAACTTAAGCAGCTAAAGCGTAGCTATTAGAATTGTTTGCGTTTATTCGCGTGACCTTTATTTAGGTGGCACTGGTCAAACCACCACATGCTTTTACTTTGTTGGTATAACCCCGTCAAAACCAAGGTCGCCCCCATGTGATGTTCTAGCAATTTTTTACTTGCTAACATAGATATTATAAGAT
>CAVISZ010000169.1:0-5002 GCA_963645585.1 uncultured Eubacteriales bacterium | reverse complement strand
ATTTGGCTAAAGATTATGTAGATAAATTAACAGCAGGTTTTACAGGTTTTGATAAGACCGAAATAACAAAACTAAGTTTTGTAAATGAACTAAAAACAGATTCTCTAACAGGCTTTGTTACAGAAAATAATGCTCCAAAAGGCGTCTCTGTTGCCGACACAACCAAAACTGAAACAACCGATGTTTTAGGTTACTGGAACTCTACCACTCAAGAAGTAATAATATATTCTCCCGCAAGATTGTATGCCCCAACAGATTGTAGTTCTTTAATGGCTGGAGTAGATGACTACGAAGAAGATTTTTTAGTTAATTTAATGGAATTAAATTTATTTAATTTTGATACATCAAGTGTAACAAATATGGACTTTATGTTTTCAAATATCAATGTAACAATGTTAGATGTAAGTAATTTAGATACATCATGTGTTGAGTTAATGGGCTGGTTGTTTAATGGTGTCGGTAATGTAAAAAATCTAGATATAAGAAATTTTAATACATCCAATGTAACAAATATGCAAACTATGTTTCACAGTTGTAGTTCATTATCATCTCTTAATTTAAGTAATTTTGATACCTCGAATGTAACAAGTATGAGCAGTATGTTTTGTAACTGTAGTTCATTAACATCTCTTGATTTAAGCAACTTTGATACATCCAATGTAACAAATATGAGTCTAATGTTTGATGATTGTTCATCTTTAACGGCTTTAGATGTAAGTGGATTTAATACATCAAAAGTAACAAATATGATTTGCATGTTTTGGGGTTGCGTTGGCTTAACAACTATTAACGTGAGCGGTTTTGATACTTCAAATGTAACAGATATGAGCTGTATGTTTGCATGTCTCAGATCAGCCTCTCTTGATTTAAGTAATTTTGACACATCAAAAGTAACAGATATGAGCCAGATGTTTAGAGATGGTTTATTTGAGTCTCTTGATTTAAGCAATTTCAATACATCAAATGTTACATATATAGAATATATGTTTGAAAATTGCTCAAACTTAACAATATTAGATTTATCTGGTTTTAATACATCAAATGTTACCCATATGTCTTCTATGTTTGCTAGTTGCTCGAGTTTAACAACAATATTTGTTGCTTCAGGGTGGAATACAAGCAAGTTGGAGTACGGAGACAACATATTCACTGGTTGCACCTCACTTGTAGGTGGAACAAACGGAACAGTTAAGTATGACCCAGACAATGCCAATAATGAAACAATGGCAAACTATACAACTGGCTACTTAACCTTAAAAACCGCTTAAGTGCTATAGGCAGAAGTTTGAGGGGAGTGTAATAAAAAAATATTTCACTTTGACTTGTAAATAATTTAAATATTAAAGCAGATAGTTTAAATGCTATCTGTTTTTTTAAGTAATTTGCATGGCTTTTCCTAAAAGTTGACAAAAGTTGTTGATTAATATTGGAAAATGTGATATATTTGGTTCGTACAATTTTTTAAAGGAGTATTTACATAATGTACGAGATAGTAAAAAACGAGAAAAATGAAGTCGAAGTTAAAATAACAATCAATAAAGATGAATGGAATTCATATATTGAAAAAGCATATCAAGAAAATAAAGGAAAATTTAATATTCAAGGTTTTAGAAAAGGTTCTGCACCAAGAAAAATCATTGAAAAGAACTATGGTGAAAGCGTTTTCTATGATGACGCTTTAGACCTTGCATTTGCAGACGAATATGGCAAATTTTTAAGCGAAAACACTGCATTAGATATTATTGACCAACCAAGTTTACAAGTTGACAAATTTGACGAAACAGGTTTGGTTTTAACTGCAAAAGCACCACTTATGCCAGAGGTTACTTTGGGCGAATACAAAGGCTTGCAAATTGAAAAATATACCGAAGAATTAGATGAAAAAAAGGTAGAAAAAGAATTAAACCAAGCACGTGAAAGAGGTGCTCGCTTTGTAGAAGCAGGCGAGGACGCTCAGGCAAAACTTGGCGACTTTGTAACAATTGATTTCACAGGCTCTGTAGACGGCAAAGAGTTTGACGGCGGAAAAGCAGAAAACTACCGCTTAGAACTTGGCTCTCATAGCTTTATTGATGGCTTTGAGGACCAAATTGTTGGCATGAAAGTTGGTGACGAAAGAGACATTAATGTTACTTTCCCAGCAGACTATCCAGCCGAAGAGTTAAAAGGCAAACCATCTGTTTTCAAAATTGTTCTTCACAAAATTGAAAACAAAGAACTTCCTGAGTTAAATGATGAATTTGCATCAAATGTTTCTGAATTTGAAACTTTAGAAGAGTATAAAGCCGACATAAGAAAACACATGCAAGAAACAATCAACGAGCACATTAAACGCGAAAATGAAAATCGTTTAATCAACAAAGTTGTAGAAAACGCAACAGTAGACATTCCAAATGTTTTAATTGAAAGACAATTAGATATGTTTATTCGTGATTTAGAAATGCGTTTATCATATCAAGGCATGAGAATTGATGACTACTGCAAATACACAAACACAACAGTAGAAACACTTAGAAGCAGTTATAGACCTCAAGCCGAAAAAGCAGTTAAAACACGTCTTGTGTTAGAACAATTAATCAAAAATGAAAACTTGCTTGTTACAGACGAAGAATTAGACGCAAGACTTGCAACCGATGCAGAGAAATACAACAAATTGTTAGAAGATTACAAAAAATCAATAAATGATAAAAATCTTGCATATATTAAAAACGACATGCTTATGGATAAAGTAATACTTTTTCTTACAAAAAACAACACTTTAGCCTAGAGTAAAAAATTAAAAAAGGTGTATACTTAAATGGCAAAAGGCTTTTAAATGGCTTTTTGCCATTATCTAAAATAAGCGGACTTTTTAAATGAGTTTTTAAAGGCTTACAATTTGAACATAAAAAGGAGAAATTAAATGTTAATTCCAATGGTGGTAGACCAAACAACAAGCGGTGAAAGGTCATATGATATTTATTCAAGACTTTTAGAAGACAGAATAATATTTTTAACTGGTGAAATAACTGACGAAACCGCAAACAGCGTGGTTGCACAACTTATTTTTTTAGAGGGAAAAGACCCAGAAAAGGACATTTCTTTATACATCAATAGCCCAGGCGGAAGCGTAAGTGCAGGGCTTGCAATTTATGACACAATGAATTTTATAAAGTGCGATGTAACAACAATTTGCGTGGGCTTGGCAGCATCAATGGGTGCATTCTTGTTGTCTAGCGGTGCAAAAGGCAAACGTTTTGCACTTCCAAACAGTGAAATTATGATTCATCAACCTTTGGGCGGAGCACAAGGTCAGGCTAGTGATATAGAAATTCAAGCAAAACACATAAAGCGCATAAAAGAAAAAATTAACAAGGTTTTAAGTGAGCAGTCGGGTCAACCTTTAGAAAAGGTGCAAAAAGACACTGATAGAGACTTTTATATGTCTGCCGAAGAAGCACTAGAATATGGCTTGATTGATAAAATATTTGATAAAAGAGATTAGGAGTATATATGAGTGAACAAACAACTTCAAAAGAAATGAAATGCTCGTTTTGCGGAAAGCCTCAACGCATAGCAAAAAAACTAATTTCTAGCCCTAATGCAGAAGCATTTATTTGTGATGACTGCGTAGAAATTTGCCGTGAAATCATGAACCAAGCAGTTCCACAAAAGCAAGACTTAGGCAAAATAGACTTGCCAGTGCCAGAACAAATTAAGGCAGAGTTAGATAAATATATAATTGGGCAAGACGAGGCAAAAAAAGTGTTGTCTGTTGCGGTTTATAACCACTACAAACGCATAAACTACAAACTAGACAATGCAGGCAAAAGAAAAGAGGAAGAATACGATGACTATGTTGAACTAGACAAAAGCAATATTTTAATGGTTGGTCCAACAGGTTGCGGAAAAACCCTTCTTGCAAAAACTCTTGCAAAAATTTTAAAAGTGCCTTTTGCATGTGCCGATGCAACCACTTTAACCCAAGCGGGCTACGTTGGCGATGACGTGGAGAACATTCTTTTAAAATTAATTCAAAATGCCGACTATGATATTAAAAAAGCCGAACGCGGAATTATATATATTGACGAAATTGACAAGATCACTCGCAAAAGTGAAAACACCTCAATAACCCGTGACGTTTCAGGCGAGGGCGTTCAACAAGCACTATTAAAAATTATAGAAAGCACAACTGCAAGCGTTCCTCCTCAAGGCGGAAGAAAACACCCTCAACAAGAGAACATTCAAATAGACACAACAAACATATTGTTTATTTGTGGTGGTGCTTTTGTTGGTCTAGAAAAAGTTATTAAAAACAGACTTTCAACCTCTTCTTTAGGCTTTAACGCTCAAGTTAAAAAACAAAAGGACGATAAACTAGAAAACTACTTCAAACAAGTTACACCTCAAGACTTTATCAAGTACGGCTTAATTCCAGAGTTTGTTGGCAGACTTCCAGTTGTTGTTGGCTTAAAAGACTTAGACGAAGACGCTCTTGTTAAAATTTTAACCGAGCCTAAAAATGCCATTGTAAAACAATACAAAAAATTGTTAGAAATGGATAACATAGACCTAGAATTTGACCAAGAAGCAATAAAAACAGTGGCTAAAAAAGCAATAGAGTTAAAAACAGGTGCAAGAGGTCTTAGAACAATTTTAGAGGACCATATGCTTAACATAATGTATAGCGCACCAGAAGATAAAACAATTCAAAAAATTGTCATAACTCCAAGCGTTATTCAAGATAACACCTCTCCAATAATTGTTAGAAAATCATCAGAGCAGGAGCAAAAAACAGAAGTAGCGTCCAATTAGTTTTAAGGTATAGTTTTTGAATATTAGACGATTTCAAACATCTTTTAATTAAAAACAAAACTTTACAATAAAAAACAAAACGCCTAGCAAAATATAATTTGATAGACAAAAAATTAGATAATTTAAACAAAAACAAGGCAAAATTGGCATTTTCTGCCAATTTTGCCTTGTTTTTAATTCTTTGCCTTGTTTTTAACACTAAATAAAC
>CAVISZ010000168.1:0-3486 GCA_963645585.1 uncultured Eubacteriales bacterium | reverse complement strand
ATAATTGTGGTATTTCAGAAAATTTACTAATTCTACTTTGTGCAAGGGTTGAGGCAAACTCCCATTTTTGTTGCAAGTAGTCAGGCATAGCTTTTATATATTTTAAAGAATAATTAACAAATTCTTCATGTGACATTTCATTAATATATATAGAGTTAAACCAATCAAGCTTTTTATAATCAAAAATAGCGTTGGTCTTTACTATTCCTCCAAGGTCAAATAGTTCTACAAGTTCAGCTAGAGAAAATACTTCACGTTCTAGTTTTGAACTCCAACCAAGAAGTGCTATATAATTTAAAACAGCATCTACCAAATATCCGTCTTCAATTAATTGAGCAAAACTAACTGAGCCATGGCGTTTTGATAATTTGCTTACTGTTCCATCTGCATTTTGCCCCATAATGGTAGAGAGATGAACCGTTACTGGTGGCTCCCAACCAAAAGCTTCATACAAAAGTTGATATTTTGGAGTTGAAGAAATATATTCCTTTCCACGCATAACATGGGTTATATCCATTAAATGGTCATCTACAACATTTGCAAAATTGTAAGTTGGCATACCATCACTTTTTAATAAAATTTGGTCATCTAAAGAATCGTTTTCGACAGTTATATCACCATAAACTTCATCATGAAAAGTGGTTGTTCCAGTTAGTGGTATTTTTTGGCGAATTACATATGGTTTACCCTCTGCCAATTTTTTTTGTACTTCTTCTTGACTTAAATTACGGCAGTGACGATTATATCCAAAAGTTTGTTCGCCATCTTCTGATGTATGCTCTTCATCATGTCCGCAGAAACAATAATAAGCATGACCAGATTCAACAAGCTTAAGTGCATATTTTTTGTATATATCCTTACGCTCGCTTTGAACATATGGTCCATAATTTCCGCCAATATCTGGACCTTCGTCATGAATTAAACCTGTTTGTTTTAATGTTGAATATATAACCTCAGTTGCACCTTCAACAAAGCGTTTTTGGTCGGTATCCTCTATTCTTAAAATAAATTTACCATTGCAGTGCTTAGCATATAAATATGCGTAAAGTGCAGTTCTTAAATTACCTATGTGCATATAGCCTGTTGGGCTTGGTGCAAAACGTGTGCGTACTTCTTTTTCCATTGTGATTTTCCTTTTTAATAACTTTGATAGTTTAGAGCAAAAGAGGTTTTAAGTCAAGCAAAAAGCCTAAAAATGCTAGCGGTGATTAAAGTAATGATTAAAGCACTGCTTTTACTTTGATAAGTCAACTATAAGGTTAACAAAAATTGAGGTTTTGTTACAAAAAAAGTAAGCGTTATTTCGCTAACTTTTTTGCAAATCATCTGTTTTTTTACTATTTTTTATAAGCTGAGGGTAATATTTTTTAGCAAGTTCTATAATTTGACGATAGCAATAACTATCTGCACCTAAAAAACAATACTCGGTTAAATCTCTTACATCAAGTTTTGTGATTACGCCGTACATTATTTTTGAACTACAATTATGCAAAACTTCAATTAATTCGCAGTCTTTTTCTGCAAGTTTTTTGTCTTTATATGCACTTACAAAATGAACTGGCCAGTCTTTTTTTCTGTCATAGCAGTCATCATTATCCTCAATCATGTATACTTTATATACCATTTTCACACCTTATCTTTGCAAATCTTCTTCTTTTTTCTTTTGTTTTTCTGCTTCTAAATATGCTCTAATTGCCTCAGCAGTTGCATCGTATTCACAACCACCTGCATAATGTTTTATTTCACCTTTTGTGGTTTTTATGCCAACCTCTTCTCTCCATGTGTCTAATGCGTCATATTTTTGATCCATAACTATCTCTCCTTAACTGCTTTTATGGTATCACACAGAGGCAGTTTTGTCAACACGCCTTTTGACTGTTTGATGTCATCGTTATAAATTTTGTATGCACAATTTTGACCTTTGTATAGTGCGTTTGGCAAGCCTCCAAAAAGGGACTGCCACTGAGTTGCGATATATACATTTTTTAAATTATTAACCTTATGATTTACTTTTTTTAGGCAAAAATTTTTTGTTACTCCAAAACTCAAATAAGAACCTTTATAGGCATCAAAATAGTGCGAATATGTTAACGGAGTCCAACAATCAATTACATTAATTTTTCCGTCCAAAATTGGAAATTTTTTAACAACTTCATCTAGAATTTTAGCACTTATTTCCTTTTTATAATTAACATAATCTATGCGTGACATGCTTTTGAAAATATCGTAATCTTGCTCTTGTTGAAGCAAAAATATTTGCATAACAAAATGATTATTGGGGGCAAAATTATTGTTGTAGTTATAATTTTTAAGCATGAGTCTTGTGTAAATTGTTTTGCCAATTTGAATAGGAGCACATGAGAAAATATATGAGTCAGGCAAATCAAAATTTATATCAAAAACATCAAAAGCGACATGAAAACTGCTTACTATTGGGTATTTTTTGCGTTTTTTGTATGTTTTTTCCATATTTTTAGGTAATTTTTGATTTAATATGTTAAACGTCACCTTTGGGTCACACGCAAAAACAAAATAGTCTGCAGAGTATTCGTAACCTGTTTTTGTTTGCACCTTAACAACCTTATCATTTATTTTTGTTACACCAACAATATGAGCATTTGTACATATTTGCCCGCCTAAATTTGTGTATGTGTTTGCAATTCTTTTTGCCATTTGAAGCGAGCCGTCCTTAGGGATTTTTCCATCACCAATAACAAAGCCTGCCGTTGCAATTAACAAAACATAAACAGAATAGTTTGGCAATAAGTAGTCCGTAAAAAAGTTTTTTAAAAGCAGTGACTTACATTTTTTTGCAACATCTTTTAAAGTGTTTCTTTTATACAAATAGAACAATTTTACAAAGCACCATGTCTTTAAAAATTTGTTTTCAGTTTGTAAAAATTTTGTAACTAATTTTAATGCTTTTATAAATTTATTAATTTGTTTTTTATCTTGCGGACAAGCGTCTAACATTTCTTGCCTTGTCTTTTCCAAATCGCGACTAACACCTATTTTTACACCATTTAACTCTGATGTGTAAAATCTTTCGTTTTCATAGAACTCCGTTTGGTTATCAATTGCACCTAAAGTTTTCCACATCTTGTTATATTTTGTTCCGTTCTTACTGCCGTTTAGCCAGTGTATGCAATTGTCTATATAACAACCAGTTCTGTACCAACCTGTTAAATTTCCACCCACAACATTTGTCTTTTCTAAAATTGTTGTGCTATAACCCAACTTTTGGCAGAAAATTCCGCACGACAGACCGCTTACGCCTCCGCCTATTATTACTATTTTTTTATTTGACATGATATATATTATTACCATAATGCAAAATTAATTACGTTTTTAAATTAAAAAGTATGAGTGAGTGCGTTTGGTCGGTTAGAAGAAAAATTACGAGCGTTAAGCATAGATTTTTTGCTAAAAAAATCGAGCCATAAGCCCGATTATATATAACTGTCTTATTCTCCGTTAGCATTTACT
>CAVISZ010000167.1:0-7468 GCA_963645585.1 uncultured Eubacteriales bacterium | reverse complement strand
TTTTTGTATTAATCAATATATTCAATATATTTATTTAATTTATTTATCTGCTCTTGCAGTTTTTTGATAATAAATTGCTATATTTTCATCTTTTTCAAGCGGGTCTGCAAGGTTTGGATTTTGATTAGCAATTGTCTCGGTAGGAATTTTTAACCCCTTTGCAATATCCCAAAAAGACTGTCCACATTTTGCAAAATATATTTCAAGTGCACTATCTCTTGGTGGCAATTTGCCCGCATCGTCAACTTTTGTAACCATGCAAATTCCATTTTTTGCCGTAACATTTACATACGCTTTGGCTTTCGCATCAAAATATATTTCTCTGCCACGTTTAACCATAACATCAACATCGCAAAAGCTTACATATGGCTCTAAAATTACATCGCTACCAAAGTCAACTGGTTTGTCTAAAACATAAGGAATTTCAATTTCAACAGATTGAAGTGCACCAAGCTCATCGTTTAAATATACAACATTTGCACTCACAATGCCTTCTAAATATAATGTGTCATCATTTACATAGCAGTTGCTAATTGTGTTGCACACATTTGTTGTTGCCAAATATTTATCAACTCTTGGGTCGTTATCAGTTAAAACCACATTACCCTCAATTTTGCCCTCAATAATTTCTGGTTTCAGCGTGCTATAACCTTCAAATTCGCCTTGCTCCACGACCAAAACATCTTCTGTGGAATAAATATCTTGCGTGGTTAAAATTTTGTTTGAGTTGTATGTATCCATGCAAACCAAAAGTGGAACATTAACATCAATTGAGGTTTCTCCTCCATCTTTTTCTTCTAGTTCCACCTCAACATTTTCATGCACAATGTATGCCGAGATGTCAACATTAGAGTCTTTTGTTAAACCCTCTACCTCCAACTCTTGCTTAAAGCCTTTTGTTATTGTAACTGTTTGAAGTTCTGAAATTTCTTGATTGTTGGCATAAAGTACTTTTGCATACAACTCACCCTCAACCGACACATAGTTGGTTCCTGTTTGCCAGTCTTTTATTGCGTACTCAACGTTTGTCATTAACACTTTTTTAACGCCGTCTTTAACATTTGCCTGCAAATTTTCTTCAAATTTGTCGCAATTTTGCTTTTCAAAAGCAACCACTTCTTGCTCTACTTGTTTAACATATGTGCCAGTGCCCGCTTCTTTTAAGTATTTTATTTCATCATTTTTTATGCCCACACCGTCAAAATTTAATGTTGTTAAAACTTTTAACGCATTGCCTTGAAGTTTGTCTATGGTTGTTTCCACAACATTTGCAGTTACATTTATTTTTGTGTTTGCATCAAGATTGGCTTCTGTTAATTTGTAACTAAATGGACTTGTTGCGGTTTGGTTGTTTAAGTTGCCGTTTTCACACAAGTATACAACATTTATAACAACATTGCCATCAACCTTACATTCGCCAGAAAGTGCTTCAAACGGCATGTTTAAATCTACCTGTGCACTTGCCGACAAAACCTTAACTGCCTCGTCCTCACCATTTATTGTAATGTTATTCTCTATAGCCATTTGTCCGCCAGATAACTTAAACTTTTTTAAAACGGGCAAATTTTCGTAAATATTTTCCATAAAACCTCCACTGTTAAAATATTGTATTTTTGTGCAAAGCAGTTTATGACTAATTGATTAAAGTTGTATTTTTTAAATAGTTCACAATGTTTATCTTTCAAAAACCTTGGCAACTATGACGCTCATATCGTCTCGTGCCACATTTTTGTTTATGCTGACAACTTTTTCTATAATTTGTTCGGCAATTTCTTGAGGGTTGTTAGATTTTATATTATTAACATAATCTTTTAAATCATCAATACTCTTAAAACCGTCTGTTATGCCGTCTGTAACCATAATTATTTTGTCACCGCTAGATAAATACACCTGCTCGTCTTTTGCATCGGCGTTTTGAACAATGCCAAGTGGCAATGCACCAATTTGAACAAGCGATGTTGTGTCTTTATGTTTAACAAAACTCTCTGGTGCGCCCATTTTAATAAAGTCGCCCACGCCCTCACGCACATCTACCACGCATAAATCTAGCGCCGAAAAAACCTCATCTCTGCCAAGCGACAAAAGTTTGTTTACGCTTGATAAAATTATTTCTTTATCAAACCCCGCTTTGTAAAAATTCTCCAAAAGCCCAATGGCAGTACTGCTTGTCTGCTCCGCTTTAACGCCACTGCCCATGCCATCGCAAAGTGCAAAAAGATATTTGCCGTCATTTATTTTTATAACTGAATAGGCGTCACCGCTTACAAGCGAACCCGTTTTTGTTCGCGTTGCCACTCCAAAAACGCAGTCATATTTTGGTGCACTCTTTAAAGTTAAAATTTGCCAGCCTGCCCTTGAACTGCTTGCCTCATCGCAAACATCCATTTTAACCCCACAAACCTTGCTTACAACTTTTGACACGCTTGCTTTTAATCTGTCCTCTTTTCTAACGGCAAGCGTAACTGACATTATTTGATTTTTGTCCTCAAAAACAAGTGCGTCCGAGCAAATTATATTGTTGTAGGTCAACTCGTCAATAATTTTCTTTTCTTTGCCCTTTTCAAAATTAACACCTGCGTTAACTTCCAAACTTAAATCACGCATGATGTTAGACACGCCATAAAGTTGCTCTGCAAGTAGCACTTTGCTTGCATCAATACTGTTTACAAGTCCTGCATAATTTTTATATTGCTTTATTAAATCATTTATTGTTGTAACCAAAGAATTTAGTTTGTCACACTTGCCTGCAAAAAGCGTAGGCACATCTAAAAGCGTAACTTTGCCTTTTTCAAAACCAATTTCCACCATTTGCTGAATGCAACTTGCCGTTTCTGACTCGTTTGCTCTGTAGCATTTGTTTTTGTTTGGGCAGTCGGCACATGTTTTTATTCTTAGTTCGTTATACACCAATCTTTTCGAACTGCTATCAACAAAACCGCCAGTAATCATGCCTCTAAAAACCTTGTTCATTTCTGCAAACACATCAGAAAGCTCGGTGAGTCTGCGATATAAAAGCTCTCTGTTCTTATTGATAACCGAGCCTTGAGTAAGACTGCAAAATGTTTCTTGAAATTGACTGTTATAGCCGTCCAAAATTCTGTTTGGCAACAACAAATATATAACAACAGCCAAAATTAATGGAATTAAGCCCAAAGCATTAAATGCGCCGTATAGCTCAAAGTAAAATCCGCAAAGTGCTTCGGCAAATATGAGTGCAACGCTTGAAATGTATTTGTTTTTTGTTCTAAAGGCGCAAATTGCAAGCGAATAAATTACAAACACGCATAAGTATGTTGCATTGTTGGCATAAACATACGAACCAAGCCCAAACGCAAGCGAACAAAGAAGAGTTGTTTGCACATTTGACACATATCCCAAAACAATAATAAGTAACGCGCCAAAAAATTTAATTAGGTCTATGCCATAAAATGAAAGCGAAGTCAAGCCACAAAAAACACTCAATCCGAACACAAATGCACAGATAACTTCAAGTGAAGTAAGTTTTCCACCAATGCCTCTAACGCACACACTTTCAAAATATTTCATTACAGCAAAAGTATATAATAGTCCAAAAACAAAACTAACAAACGACAAATATATATTTGCTTTTAAAAAGTAAATCTCAATAAATATTTTTGGAATGTTTGCAACAACCGCATAAATTAAAATGTGCAAATATTTTAATGGCTTTTTTATTTTATAATGTATGCCATAGGCAACCAGCATCACCAAAACAAACAGTCCATTTGCCAAAAGCCCAAAAAGTGAAAAATTGCAAAGAAAGGTTGCAAGCAGATAGGCTCCGCTTATAAAAAAGATATTTTGATTGCACCACAGCAAGGCAAAATATATTCCAAATCCAAAAGGATTAAAATATCCACCAATGCTTGCTTTGTTGCACACAAAAATTAGTGCAAAAAAGAATATGTATTTGACAAAAATAAACCACTTGCTTTGATAAAATTTAATATTTCCCATAAAATTTTCCTTTGCAATGATTATAAAACCTTTATAAAAAAACATAAAAAAAGAAAAGTGACATGTTTTGTCGCTTTTCTAATTTTTGTGTTGCATTTTGCAAAAAATTACTTTTCTTCTTCAACTTTAACTGTTTTTGATAACAAATCTCTTATTTCTTTCAAAAGGTACTCGGTTGAATTTTCAAGTGCTTGTTGCTCTTTTTCTTTTTGTGCTTTTTCTTCCTCTTGTTTTTTAAGAGCCTCTGCCTCGTGCTTTTCTATTAAATATGCTTTAACAGCCTCTTTATCTTTAAGAGAAACACCACGTTTTTTAAGTTCTTTTTTATCTTCTTTGCTAAGCGAATTTTTTTCTAAGTCGTGAATTGCCTTGTCGCGCGCTTGCTTGTATAACTCGTTTGTTTTCATTGCAACTTTTAAAATTACAAATAGGGTAAATGCAATAATAAAGAAATTTAAAATTGCAGTTATAAATGCACCCCAGTCTATGTAAATACTGTTTGCAAGGTCAATAGTTCCGTCCTCTTTAACCACCTTTTTTAAAAAGGTAAATGCCGAAGCAAGACCGTCATCTGCCCCACCAAATGCAAGTAGCCAGTTAATTAGTGGCATAATAATTTTGTCGGTTAATGCTTTAACAATTGCAGAGAACGCATTACCAACAATAACACCGACTGCCATGTCAATAACATTGCCCTTGCTTATAAACTTTTTAAAATCTGCAAAAAACTTTTTCATTTTGTTTTGTATCTCCTTATTGCCTTTTGGCGTAATCTTGTGTAATCTACATTGCTTATTTTGCCCGCTTTTTTAAGCTCTTCTAACTGCATAATTTTTTTAATTAAATTCTGTGCATTAGGATTTGCTTCGGGCATTTCTTCAGTTTTTTCTTCTTCTTTGTTTTCTTCTTTTGTTTTTGCTGGCTCTTTTACCTCTTGATATTCACTAGAGTAAAAGTTTATGCTAGACAAAATTTTAACTTTGGTGGACTTGTGCGATATGCCCACAATAAATGATATAAAAGCAAACAAACAAATAATTGCTCCCGCATAACCCACAATTATTTCTTTAAGCGCAACAATATTTAAACCTATGCTTGTTGTTATTTGCTTAATAAAGTCAGGGCCAAGACTGTTTATTGCATTGGAAATTTGATTGAATTTTATTGTTAAAATTATTGCCCCGCCAGTAAACATTATTGAAAACAAGGCAAGCAAAACTATTGCAACAATTGCAAAAGCTGTCCGTTTGTTTGATGAATACTTATTGTTGAACATTTTTGACATGCTTGTTAAAAGCAAAATTATTATCACAAACAAAATAAATGCAATTAAAAAGCAAACCACATTGCTAGACTGTTCTTGAAAAACGCCCTCTATTCTGCCTTTTAATAAATATTCCACTGGCAACAAAACCACGCCAAGTAACACATAAATGTATTTTGCTAACTCTACATTAAAACTAAACATGTTGTAAATGGTGATGCCCATTGCCCCCAAACATACAACAATTAATAGTGCCATTAAAAAATTAACAAACCACTTTGCGACTTTTATATTTTTCTTTTTCATATCTTTAGAATATCACAAAAAAATAAAAGTAACAAATAAATTGACAAAATTGCAAAAACATTATATATTTTATTTAGGATAAAGTTAAGTTGTCATCTAAACTTTACACCATTTTATTTTGCAAAAATTAATGTTTAAATTTTAATTTGTTAAAAAATATATAATTAATTCATTAAAAATTGCAATAAAACTATAAAAAAATTAATTAAATAAATATTTTTTTAATTATTTTTTAAATTTTTATAAACGAGGTTAATTATGAAATATAATTATGGTGAAAATGCCGAGGTTTTGTGGACAGATAAAAAAAGAATTTTAGGAATGCCTATTTCTTTTACTAGATATAGTTTGGTTACAAATGGCTATGAATGGACAAAAATATTTGTTAAAACTGGCGTGCTATCTACCACAATTGAAGAAATTAATTTATATAGAATTTATGATATAAAAATTACACAAAGTTTAGGTCAAAAAATGTTTGGTGTTGGAACAATAACCCTTTACTCTAACGATGTTACTAGCCCACTCACTGAACTTATAAACATTAAAAACCCATATAAGGTTAGAAACTTGCTAGCCGAAAGAATTGAACGTGCTCGCGATGAAAAAGGCGTTCGCGTTGGCGAAATTTTTGGATAATTAAAATATATTCACTTTTGCGATAATATCAAAAAACTGACCATGCTATATTTAAAGCATGGTCAGTTTTTTGTTAGATATTTTTGGAATTGGTTTTTATATATTTATTTGCTCGATTAATTTACTTTTTATAAAGTATTTAAAATCAAATAATAATTTTTCACTCTTTATTCAGCGTTCTAAACAACGATTTGGAATGCTGGGCGAACACTAAAACTGGTTACGGCATCTGGATTAAACCATGTATCAATGCCAATGCTATTCACACCAAACGCACCCCAATCATCACCATCGTCATAATGAGAACGTAGCCACCATCCCTCAGTTGAGCCGCTCTCGTTGGTTGTGATTAAGTTAGTGTAACATATAGAGCTAGTGATTGACACTTTCGAACCATTTAAATAATATAATTCAGCCACCGACAAAAGCCATAAACTTTGATTATTTATAGTAGTAAATGTGCTAGTATCGTATTGGGTAAAACGTTCCACTTTGTCGTCCTTTAGGTCTCTTGCAGTTATTTTAGAGTAGAACTCACTGCTTAATATACTATAGTCTGTTAAATATTCACCAATTAAATAATCTCTCACAGAACTCTTATCATAGCTATCATTACCAGTACAAAATCTCCTTGGACTTAAAGCATATTCGCTTATAAACCAATAAGTGCCCGCAGAAAGTGTTGTGCTTGAAAGCGCACCTGTTACGGGTTTCATTGCTCCTGTTGTTGAGTCACTTTGTGCAAACACAAACCAACGCATATCTTCTGCTTGTGATGAAGCCGACAACTTGCCCATTGTTATATAACTTCTTGAAATTGTTGTATAGGCACTATCACTTGTGTATTGTCTAAAATTGCTTGCAGTTGATACTGTTAATGAGGTAGGTGTATATTTTTCAAATGATAGTGATATGCTGTAAGCATTTGAAGTTTTTGTTGAGTCTGACAATTTTAGTTTTATTGCCAAGTTGCAGGTATTTGATTTTGCTGGCATTGTGCCCGAAATTGTGCCCGCTGATGCAAGAACAAGACTACTTGCATCCGTAAATGTAATAGAGCTTGTGCTTGAAGTAGCATTGTCTATTACTGCTTTTACTGGAAAGTCCGATTGGTTGGTTATTGTAAACACAATTGTTATATCTTCTACTTCTCCGCTTTCGCCCATATCTGAAAAGTAGAAACTTTTGCTAGAGTCTATTGTTTGACTGCCTGTTTTGTCGGTTACGCCACTCCATGTGCCAAGTGTGCCTTTATTTGCCTCGGTTCTTGGTGTGCCTGTT
>CAVISZ010000166.1:3878-4724 GCA_963645585.1 uncultured Eubacteriales bacterium | reverse complement strand
TTGTGCCTGAAACACCCAAACTTGCGTTTTTAACTGAGTACACGCCAATTGCTATTGCACATACGCATAAGCAAATTGTGGCAAGTTGAAGCACTAAGTTTAATTTTGGTTTTCTTTTCATTTATATTCTCCCCCTTTAATTCGGCTTTGCCGAATAATTATGAAATTATTTGCGAGTTTTTTTCGCAACTCTCGCATTCATTTTATCGCGGGGGGGGGAGAAGTCAACTAATTTTTTCATTTTTTTGAAATTTGGGGTACTTTTTTTGAGTTAAGGGTGTTTAAAGGTAAATTTTAGCAATTAAAATAACATTTTTTAACCCTCCCGTCATCGAAAAAACACTGCTTTTTTGGTTTCAATTTGCCACAAGTGTCAAAATAATATGGGGACCCCAAAAAAAGTTGTTCTTTTTGGGGAGCGGAAAAGCAAGCCGTAAAGCGTATAATTTTGGCATTCCAAAATTGAAGCCAAAAGGCTTTGCTTTAACGAAGTCGGTACTGCCAGAGTGAAGAAGTTGCTTTCGAAGAAAATAAGATATTTATACTATTTTATTTATGGGCTATTACAACTTTATTATTATTTTAATGGACTCTATCACAATAAATATTCATTTTCTTTTAACCCCTCCGTCAGCAATTTTGTTACAAAATTACTGACACCTCCCCTTGGCAGTGGCGGGAAACGTTATGACATACTTTTGCGTTAAAAGCACATTGGCAGTGGAGAAAATGTGTTGCCATTCTTTTTCGTTAAAAGCCTTTTGGCTGTGAATCGAAATTTTTGTCTTGCTTTTTATTATTCTCAAACTTTGGCAACTAAAAAACCTTTGCTCCCTGTCAGGGGAG
>CAVISZ010000166.1:1366-3832 GCA_963645585.1 uncultured Eubacteriales bacterium | reverse complement strand
CAGGGGAGCTGGCAGTCGACTTTTTCGCAAGAAAAATAGACTGACTGAGGGGTTCTCCTGCTTTATTGCTAAATCTTTGGTTTACAAATAAGTTTATTTTTAAATGAATATATTTTCAGCCACAACAAAAATTTATAAATAAAACCCTATTTATTAATAGGCAGGAAAACCCCTCAGACACGCAGAAAGCGTGCCAGCTCCCTCGGGCACGGGAGTTAAGATTTGTGCAAATTTTCCACTATATTACTTTTTAACTTAAGTTGCATACAAAAAAACACCTTGAGTTTTAGTCTCAAAGTGTTTCTAATCAAATGCAAGACTACAATTTGTCATTGGTGACAAATTGAGTCCAGCAGGGAGATGTTTTTTTATCATTTTGACTCTTGTTCGTCTATCAGGCGATACTTTTTCTTTTTTATATAGTAATTGAAAAAGCGTTGAGCGTTATGAGGCATAAGTCTGAGCAGTCTATCAACTATGTGTGCGTCAAAGCCAACAAACACTCTTTTCTTTTTTGCGTTGATGTTTTTTATTATCTTTTTTGACGCTGTGCTTGGAGACATTGCTCTTAATTTTATTTTGCTTTTTGTCGTTTCGTTCTGTTTTGCCCAAAAATCAGTTTGAATAAGACCCAAAGTAAAAAGTCCCACATAAAAGTCTTTCATTTCATTTTGAAGCACCTCTGTGTAGCATTTTAATGCAGATTTGCTTGCTGAGTAAATACTTGTGCCCTCTAAGCCCATAACAGCAGTGCTACAGCACAAGTTGATTATGCTTGGCGTACGAGACTTTTCCATATTTGATTTTAACGCCTTAATTGCGAATATGCACGAGTATAAATTTATTGACATTGTATTTAGCATGTCTTTATGGGTGTATTTATCAAAATGATTGAATTTTGGCACCTGACCAATGCCGTTTATTAAAACGTCTATTTGAATTTTCTTTTCGTTTACCACTCTTGCAAGTTCTATCCAGTTTGCTTCTTGTTTTGCATCAAATGCGAAGTAGTCAAACTCCTCGCCTTCTTCGTTTATTTTTGTTTTTAAGTTGGAGAGTGCAATTTCGTCCATATCTACACCAATAACCCTACAAGAATATTGTTTAATTAAATCGTACGAAAGTTGTTTTCCAACGCCGTTGCCTGCACCTGCAACAATAACTGTTTTACCTCTTAACCACTCGTTTTTCATTGTTACTCCTTTTTTTGTTTAGTTTTTTCTAAATTAAAAAAAATATGTAACAACTTTTTAAATTTTTACAAGTGGCTATTTTTTAACCATATTTAACTGTTTTTTGACAACAAAATGTTTCTTTATATTGTTGCTTTATCGCTTTTTTTAAGTTTTTAGATATTAAAGCAAAGTTCTATAAAAAGCAGGAAGTGCAAAATTTAAATTTTGCAAGTGCGACAGCACTAATTTTGAACTTGGTTCAAAATTACTTCCTGCGTGTTTTGGTCATCAACGCAAAACTTTATAATTGACATGCAATAAACTATCAAAGTTTAAATATAATCTTGCGTTTTTTATTGCAATTTGTTACAATAATATTATGGAACAAAAAAAGAAGGGTGATTTACCAATTTGCGACCCTATGATATGCAAGTTAATTTTGTTGTTTACTCTTGATAAAATGGAGTTTCCTTTAACCGAGAACACCATTTTTGATATTTGCTATTATAGAAACAATTGGATTTCTTACATGGATTGCAAAGACTATTTATACAAACTTGTAGATGCAAACTTAATTTACAAAGCGAGTGGAAAAGACGGAGAAGAAAGATTTAACATTACATATGACGGAAGAAACTGTTTAAGCCATTTTTACATTAAAATTCCTGATTTTTTGCGTGAGCAGATAACTGAGTACACAAAAGCAAACAGAATGCACTTTAAGCGTTCGCAAGAGTATGTATCTACTTTTTTTAAGTCAGAGGACGGATCATATATTGTGGTGCTTAAAATTAGGTCTGACACTTTGCAAGACGAGCCTTTGTTTGAATTAAAAATTAAAGCGCCATCTAGACAGAGTGCCATTGAGGCATGCAGAAGATGGCAAGAGCAAGCTCATACTGCTTATGAGAGCATATATGAACTTTTGATTGAAGAAAATTAATTTTTAGGGAGAATATAATGTCAACAGTTTTAGAACTTAAAAATTTAACAAAAAAATTTGGCGAGCGTGTTGCGGTTAACAATGTTTCTTTTTCTGTTAGTTCGGGCGAGATTTTTGGCTTTTTGGGTGCTAATGGTGCAGGAAAAAGCACAACAATTAAAATGATAACTGGTCTAACCACAATTACAGGTGGCGATGCTTTTATTAACGGAAATTCTGTTAAGTTCAAGTTTGAAAAAGCAATGGAAGAAGTTGGAACAATTGTTGAAGTGCCAGAATTTTACAACTATTTAACTGGCTATCAAAATTTAAAGTATTTTGCAAAGCTTTCCAACATTAAAAACAAAA
>CAVISZ010000166.1:0-1356 GCA_963645585.1 uncultured Eubacteriales bacterium | reverse complement strand
GATTATGCGGTTTCGGTTGTTGGGCTTTCTAATCGTATTCACGAAAAAGTTAGCAAGTATTCTTTGGGCATGAAACAGCGTTTGGGCGTTGCTCAGGCACTTTTAAACAGACCAAAACTTTTAATTTTGGACGAGCCAACAAATGGTCTTGATGCAAACGGCATAAGAGAATTTAGAATACTTTTAAAAAATCTTGCACACAAAGAAGGCATTGCAATTTTAATTTCTAGCCATATTTTAAGTGAAATGCAAAACCTTTGCGACACAATTGGCATTATTGACAATGGCGTTTTGCTAGAAACAAACAAAATGAGCACAATTAAGCACAATGTAACCGAAAACGGTTCACAATACATTAAGTGCAATGCTCCAAACTATGCGGGAAGCATTATTGAAAAAGATTTTAAAATTCCTGTTAAAATTTGCAACAACAAAGTTTTGTTTACAACTGATGAAGATACTATTGCAAAAATTATTATTCACTTAACACAAAAAAACATTGCAGTGTTTGGTGCGGGTGAAGTTGATGCTTCGCTTGAAGATATTTTCTTGACAGTTGTAAACGAAGGCAAATCTGGCACAGGTATTAACTAAAGGAGCGTTTTATGAAAAAGATATTTAGAATGGCAAAAGCCGATTTAAGCAAGATTTTTATGCGACCATCTATGTTTTTGCTTACGGGTGTTTTAATTGTTGCACTTGTGTTCTCGTTTTTCTTCTTCTCGCCTTCTGACAACAATGAAAAATACACCTATCCTCTAACCAACACCACAGGCATTTACACAGAGTTTGAAAGAGACCACGAAACAATTGAAAATCAATTAATTTCTGCAAAAAATGACATTGTTGCATACATTTCTGATGAGGGCGATGTGTTTGGCAACTTTTCTAGCCAGTTAAACTCGCTTAAAACATTTTTTGAGGGTGAATTTACCGCAGTTATTCTGCCAATTGGCGAAAAGTTAGATTCTAGGTTATCTCCTGAAGATGCTAGCGAGGCAAAACGTGTTTTTAGCATTTTAAGAACAAAAGTCAACGATTTAACCGACTACATGCTAGAAAGCATTAAAGATAAAAAAATCAACTTTTTTATGACAACAAGTTTTTACGACAAAGTGTACAAAACTTTAAGCAGTTTGCGTGACAATTTGCCAAAGGACAGTTCTATTGAAGAGTTTTCTACCAAAGTGCTTTTAGACACACACAACACATTAAAAAGCAGTTACGATATTGCAAAAATAAACGAGCAAGTGCACGCTTTAGAAAAAGTTAATATTAATGATGACAATTTAAATGACCTATTAAACAAATATTATTATGTAAGCATTGCAGAAAACACTTCTGCCACTCCTACCA
>CAVISZ010000165.1:1291-7614 GCA_963645585.1 uncultured Eubacteriales bacterium | reverse complement strand
GTTAAATGCCTGATTAATTCCCCATTTCGATTAAAAAAATTTAAATTTTTGTCAAGATGAAAATTTTTATTTTCTGTTTGTTTTAATAATTCCATATTTGTTTCTCCTTTTTACACTGAAATATTAGTACATTTTTGATATAAAGTAAATAACAATAAAATTATATTTGTTATAAAAATAACTTATTACATCAAACAAATAATTAACCAATAAATATTTATTCATTCGACAAAAAATTTGTTATTTCTACACTAAAAATGTGGATAACTTGTGGATAACTAAACATTTATCCCCAACTTATCCACATTTTAGCATAATATATACACCAGTACCATTTAATATATGAACATACAAAACTGATTAAAACTAATTAACTAAACTATTTATCAACCATATTAATAACAAAAAAACACTAGATGTCTAGTGTTTTTTGTTCACCAAAGTGAAAGTTTGGGAGTATTGTGGTATCGAACCACATAGCCACACAACCTGTACATATCACTTAATACGACCAAAATTAAAATACTCCGCGTGTGGTTTTGGTTATTATATTTACAAATAATGATAACATCTTTATCACCTCCAAAATAATTTTTTTTGTGTGTTTTATACATTTGATATTAAACAAATGTGTTTTTAGGTATACAAAGAGTGATTTTGTTATGGTTAGTAAATATTTAAATAATACATACAGTGGTGTCCCAGAGAGGATTCGAACCTCCGACAAACCCACCTTAGGAGGGTGGTGCTCTATCCAGCTGAGCTACTGAGACATAATTTGGGGATATTTTTTGATGAGGTGGTTTTTAGGCAAATATTTAAGTGATGCAAGTACGAATTTGGAAAAACAAACGAATGAATTTATCAAGTACAATTTTGAAAGCACGATTTTAAAACTACAATTTAAAAGCACAAGTTAGTATGAATTATGGTGAGATTATAACATTTGCGGACAAAATAGTCAAGGTAATGAGGTGTGAATGGGTGAAATTTAAAAAGCCTGTAAGATTTGTGTGACATTATGTTTAAAAAGCCACCAGCTAAAGTTGGTGGCTTTGATTTTGTATAAACTATGTGATGTAATAAAATGTTAAGCAAATTAAAATTTTAAGTTACTAATCGCAACCACCACGATGATAAATCGTGGCATCACAGTTTGAATAAACATCAGTTTTGCTTGATTATACACTTGCTTTGCTTCGTGTGCATTCAGACAAAACTTCCGATAATGTTACTTATGTGAATAGTGGTTTTGGCAAGGTTTTAGTATATTCCTAACACTGTTGCCATGCCGAGTGGTAAATATACAAAGATATATTTATCCGAAGCGTCTAATTTTGCTTGGTCTGGAGTGCCGTCAAAATTGTAAGAAGAGTCTTGGTACCAATTGCCGTCTTGACCTGGGAATGCTACTGCTCCGCTATCGGTTTCCATAAACATACCATTACTTGCAAATTGTTTTGCACCTGCAATTAGTTGAGCTTTTGCACTTGCGCCATCATCGCTATTTAAGTATGCCATTGTTTGCTCGTAAACATTTGCGTCTGCATAGGCAGTTGCTTGTTCTTCGGTCATGCCTTGGCTTAAAGCACCATCTTTTAATTGATTATATACATTTGTTTTTACTTGAACTGCAAGACCAGTGCTATATGCAAAGTCTAAGAATTTTTGGTCATTTGTTAATTGAAGTGAGCTTGTTTTGTCATCAACAACAAAAGAACCCCTTATTGTACTGTTTGTTGTGCCTTCGTTAGAACTTGATTTGTAAACTGCAACAAGATTTAATTTTTCACCTTTGCTATCGCATAGTGTTTTGCCCATTTTTACAAATAGAGGGTTAAACGCTTTAATTTGTGTAGCGAGTGCACTTGCATTGTAAGTTGCAAACCAGCCCTCTGAACCAGCAACAAAAGATTCAAGAACAGAATTGTTTGTTTTTACGTTTGTAATAAATCCGCCTTCGCCAGTTGTTGCATTATTGCCAACGTGGTCACAAATCATAATAGGACCGCCCGCACCAATCATAACTGAGTTTTCAATATTTACATTTCTTGAGCCATAGAAGTAAAGCATTGTGTTGTAAGCATCAAATGCGTTTACTTTGTTAAAAGTAACTACATTTGTGTCATCATATGCACTGTTTCCTTCTGACATGTAAGAAACGAACCAGCATTGAGATAAGTTGTTATATGCAGTAAAGTTTGCAAAGTGAGTTTTGCAGAACATAATTCCGCCAGACATATACGCGTTGTCTGATTTTTTTGTGTTGCCGATTAAAGAAACGTTATTTAAAGCATAGTTTGCTTTTTCTTGATTGCTAGTTTTTCCGTAGAAACCAAACAAAGTTGTGTGAACAGTTAACGCTTCGTTTTCTAACAATTCTTTGTAGATAATTTGAGTAGCGCCATCTTTCTTTTCTTCCACAGTTTTTCTAACAATTAAACTGATGTCTTGAGCAGAAAGTTGGAAATAGTTGCCCTCTAGGGTAAATGTTTCGCCACTGTTTAACTCTCTTCTAATTATATGACCTAAAGCATATGTATCGGAATCTTTTAAAGAACCAACTGCTCTATCGTAGTCATTTGCACCCTCTTCTATATCGTCTGCAGTTAAGAAGTGAATTGAAGGAAGGTCTGAGTCTTTTATTGAGATGTCGTTGTGCATAATGATTGAAGTAATGTTGTTGCTAATTTCAAAATCTTTTGCAGATTTTAACTCATTCCATTTGTCTTTCATGTTTGCATTGTCGATGTATGTAATGTCTTTTGCGGTGTAAGCGTTCCAACCTGCTTTAACTCTAAATTCGTGAACAGATGGAGAAATTATTGCCTCTTCGTCCTCGGTCATGTTTGCAGGCAAAAGTTCAATTTTAAACTTGTTGCCATTTGCTTTTGTTGTGAATTGGAATTTGTGAGTTGTTGCGTCAAAAGAAACATATTCTGCCAAATTTTCGCCTGTTAACTCAACATACTCTGGAGTGGTTTTAGAAACATCTAAAATTGACACTTTAATATCGGCTTCAAACTCTTTTAGGTTAAAAGTTTCAGATATGCCTGTGCCAGCAAAATGCACCAAAAGCACTGGTTGATAAACAAACTCATTGTCAGAGCCAACAATATATTCATTTTGAACATCAGTAAAGCCTTTAACCGCATTTGTCATGCCTGTTTTGTTGTATGTGTTCAATTTGATGTCGTTTTTGTAAGCCTTGATTGGTGCGGAATCTTCAAAGCCCATAATTGTGTAGTTGTTTAACTTTTTAACAACTTTTATTGTAACTTTTGCTTCTTTTCCATCATAGGTTACAACAAGAACTTGTTCGCCTAAAACTTGAGTGTCGATGCTAGAGAATGTGCACTCTGAGTTGTCTACAAGTTTTTCGGTTTTGTCTGACATTTTTGCAATAACAACGATGTTAGACAAGTCAACAGTGTCACCTTGTTGAACAACTGTTGCAATTGAGCCTTGTCTTATATAAATGCTTTCAAGAGTTGCCTCACCGCACGCACTAAAAAGCACTCCCGCAAAGGCACATAAAACAAGTGCTAAAATAACAGAAAATTTCTTTTTCATAAAAACCTCTCTTAATTATTTTTGTCGAAATTTTAAAGTATATGTATACTAACAAATAAAAATAGTTAAAGCAAGCAAAAAACAATAGAATGATGAGTGAAGAATTAATGTTTGTAATTAAAAATATTACATTAACATTAAACATTTTGATTTAAAAGCAATATTAATTAGAAATTATTGAGAAGCAAACGCTCTTTTTGTTATTCATTAATAACATACACAGTGATAATGGCACCTGTGCCGTTACCACTTTTTTGTGCTGGGTCCACATATATTCTAAAGGCAATACCTGCCCTAAAGCAAATAAGTTGACCTCTGTCAGAAAGCGAGAAAAGTTCTCTTTCTTCATAATTTGGGCTTGAATGGCTATAGGTTATGCTTTCCTCTTCGCTGTTTGCAACATCGCCTGTATCGTAGGTTACTTTTGGAATAAGTGACAATGCAATGTAATCACGCTCTTCAATATTTCCATTTTTGCTTTCAAAGTTGCCTGTTAAATGCTGAGAAAAGTTTACAGTTAAACTATATTCTTTGTTGCCCATTGAAGAGTCAATGCCAGTGTATTGAAAAACAAACATGCTTTTGCTTTCGGCTTCCACGCTCATGTCTATTGATTTTACATATTTTATTTCATCATATACTTTAATTTTCATGCCAAAAAAGCCTATAACCACAATAGACGCAAGATATATGATAAAAATTAAAAGCACAGTTGATTTTTTCATATTATTTTTCCTTATAATACAAATTGATTTTTGTGTAGAACATGTAAATTCTGTACGCACAGAAAACTAGGGCAATTAGCAAAAGTTTTATAAACACAACATGTATGTTTTCACTCATCAAAAAGAAACTTATAAACGCAAACACGGCTGAGATGATAAACGCACAAATTGTGCTTTTTCGCTCGTTTGGATTTTTCTGGTCTTTGCCCGTTGTTTGATAAAGTCGATTTTGTGGGTTCATTATGTCGAACTCTGCACTCCAATAAAGATGTGCAATATAGATCATAATAAGTGTTAAAGAAAGCAAAATTGTTGACAAGGCACCAATATGTGCAAAATGGTTAATTATTATTGTGGAAGAAATTATGGACGCCATACATATGCCCGCATTTGCAACCAACTTGCCCGTAAGTGGAATGCCAAACGAAACTGGAACAATTTTGTTCAAGTATGCCGAATTTCCTTCTTGGCTATAAATGCTTGCAAGAATAACATTAGACGAAAGCATCATTAAAAGAATAATTAAGATGTTAAACGCCACGCCCATATAGTTACCTAAAATTTTTGTATCCATTGCGCCAATAATTTTGTTTTGTAAAAATATTGCAATTGGCGTTAAAAGTGCAACAACGCAAATGCTATAAATTAAACTTGGAGTTCTGATTTCTCTTTTTGTGTAATGAATAATTGCTGAGTACAAACTTTGATGTTTTCTGTTTTTTCGAGGTTTGATATTTTCGTTCTTTTTGTACTCAAAGGGCGTGCTGACCATTTTTAAAAATAGTGGTTTGCTAAGCAAATTAATTGCCAAAATGCAAAGAGCAATTACTGCAAGGCAAATTCCAAAAGTGATTAAATTATTGATAGTAAATGGGTTGAATGCAGTTGAATTATATAGCATGCCTGTTATAAGTTGCAAAAAGGCGTCAAAAGCAAAGAATATTTTTGCAAATTTTTCTAAGAATGCTTGAATGTCCCAATATATTTTGCCCCAGTCTCTAACAAGGTCAATGTCGGCAGGAATTAAACCAATTATGTAAATTAAAGCCAAGAAAACTCCGCACACAAACAAGCCAACAACAATATATTCTAAAACCTTGTTACGTTTTAATGCGGACGATATGAACATTGCAGGAATAGACAAAAATCCGCTAATTACAATAATGACAAAAGTGATAAACAAAAGTGAGAGAATGCACCATAAAAAGTAGAAGAACGACAACTTCATTACCAAGCCATAAGCAATTAAGAAGGGCAACATATATGTTACATTTTTTATAAGTTCATAAATAAAACAAACAATAAGTTTTGAAGTAAATATTGTGCTGTTTGGCACGGGCATGGTCATTAAAACGGGGTTGTCTTTTGAAAAGTATAGCGTTTTTGTAACATTGACCAAGCATGAGAAAAACGACAAGAGCAAAAGAATGGTCATAAGCACCAAAAATGCTCTAAAGTTAAGAGTTTGAATAAATGAGAAAATTCCAAATTTTATAACAGCAGTAAACATCAAAAATATTAGTGCGGTTAAAACGGCAAACAAAAGTAGGCTATAAATTACTTTAAAAAGAGTTTTTTTCTTGCTTTTTAAAAAAGTAAAGTCAATTTTGTCTTTTAGTTGTAGCATTACAAGCGTTTTTAGTTGACCAAAAAATCCGCCCTTTTTGTTTTTAGGTGGTGAATTGGTGTTTATATTGTTTACTACATTTTCCATAGATAAAAAGTCCTTTAATTGTTGTCAATTTTTTGGTCAATAGTTTGCATATAGAAATCTTCTAGCGTAACTCCGCTTTCTTCAATTTCTTTTACGGTTTTTGTGGTTAAAATATGTCCTTTTTTAATAATGGCAATTTTGTCGCAAATTCTTTCTACAACATCAATAATATGGCTAGAAAAGAACACAACATTGCCCGCTTTGGCATGCTCTTTCATGCACTCTTTAACCTGATAAATGCTGTTTGGGTCAAGACCTGTTAAAGGCTCGTCAAGTATCCAAATTTTAGGATTATGAACAAGTGCCGACAT
>CAVISZ010000165.1:0-1281 GCA_963645585.1 uncultured Eubacteriales bacterium | reverse complement strand
TAATTGCAATTTTTTGCTTCATGCCATGAGAGTATGTTTTCATTTGATTGTCGAATGCGGTTTCTAATTGAAATCTTTTAACATAGTTATTAATTCTTTCTTCTCTTTCTTCTTGGCTTACGCCATAAAGGTCGGCAATGTAGTTTATATATTCTCTGCCAGTTAGTTTTTCGTAAAGGGCGTAGTGGTCTGGAACATAGCCAATTTGTCTTTTTGCTTCTACGCTTTGGGTTTTTATATCGTAACCGCAAACATAGATATTTCCGCTTGTGATAGGCTGAATGCCAACAACCGTTTTAATAATGGTTGACTTGCCTGCCCCGTTTGGTCCTAAAAAGCCAAAAATCTCTCCGCCACAAACTTCAAGATTCGCGTTTTCTACGGCATAAACATCACTGCCCGAATATTTTTTAGAAAAATCTTTTAAAACAAGTTTGTTTTCGTATTGCTTTTCCATTGGTTCTGTTAAACTCCTTCCATTTGCTTTTATTTCTAGTGCTAGCGTTTCTAGTTTTATTGCCTTTTTGCGTCTTCGTATATCTTCAAACGAGTTTGCAATTTCGTAGCCCTGCTCATAGATAAACCACATTGCAAGACCAATTCCAACATACACAATAAAGAACAATATTTGATATACTGGATAAAATGTCATGTTTATTCTGCCTACATGAATTACGGCGGTTATGTCTCTTAGCCGTTTGCACCACTCGCCCAACTTGTCGGCAATAAAGTCTGAATTTATAAAGAAAAAGTCGGTTGTTTTGCTAACTGCACCAATTTCGTAAAGCCCTGTGTACATTGCATTTAAAATTAGCACCAAAACAAAGTATCCTAAAAAGCCAAGCATTGAATATACAAACTGTTTAAATTTTGGTTTTTTGAACATTCCAAGCGATACAAACAAAATTGGCATAAAGAACGCAATGTAGTGGTTTACGTAAAATATAACAGTGTTTGTTGCAAACATGTTGCTTGTTGTGGCATAGTTTGGCATAAACATTGCAAAGAGTGCACCAACAACGTTTATAAAATAAGTAAAATAGAAAAACCTCTTCATGTTAAAAATTAACACAATTGGCATAATGTACATGGCGGTGTTGCAAAGATGCAGTGGCCAATTTACTGGGTCTAAAAATGTTTCAAATTTATAGTTAAGAGAGAATGTTAAAAGTGTGCCAAGACAGATGTACATTAAGTAAAATCTTTTTTGTTTATAGTCTTTGCTTTTTAAAGAAAAATGTATAACAAATGGCAAAATAATTCCAATATATAAAATTATTC
>CAVISZ010000164.1:1453-2513 GCA_963645585.1 uncultured Eubacteriales bacterium | reverse complement strand
GCATTTCGCTTGCAGATTTCAAATTTTCTGCCTCTAAAATGTTTTCCTCAGAAAAGTCACCAGAAGTCAAGCCTTGTTTTATTGCCTCTAAATTTACCTTATTTACAATTACAACTTTATCACAAACGGAAGCAATTTGTTTGCCAAATTCTACATTGACATCAAACTCCTTTGTTCCCATTTCAACAATTCCTGGAGTTACTATAATTTTTTTACCAGTTTTAAAGAGTGCAAGCGTTTCTAAAGATGCTCTGCTACTCTCTACCGATGTGTTATATGAATTGTCTATAATTGTAAGTCCATTATTTTTTATTATTTCCATTCTGTGAGCCATAGGCGACAGAGTGCTTATTGCATCGGCAATGTCGTCAAGGGGCACGCCAAGTTTATATGCCATACAACTTGCAAGAGCAATATCCTCTAAAAGGTGCTTGCCAATGAGTTTGGTTGTGCAATCGATTTTTTCATCACCTATGCAAAGCACAAAACTACTGCCCTCGCTTGAAACATTTATATCTGTGATATTGCAAAATAAATCGTCTTTATTTAGTCCTGAAAGATACTTATTTTTATCACACTTATTATACAAGTTTAATGAGCCGTTGCTTTCTGCGTTAAACACGATGTAGCCATCTTTAATTGCCTGAACAAGCTCGTTTTTGGTTTTTGAAACATTTTCTACACTACCAAATGTGGCAAGATGTTGACTGCCTACTGCAGTAATAATTGCGTGCTTTGGTTCAATTAAGTCGCATAAATATTTAATATCGCCAACATGTCTTGCACCCATTTCTGCAATTAAAATTTGATTATCTTTTTTTAGGTATTTTATAACAACCTTAGTTAGCCCCATAGGAGTGTTAAAACTGTGCGGTGTCATGCAAACAGAATATTTTTTAGACAGCAACACATTTAAGATATGTTTGGTTGTTGTTTTTCCGTAACTGCCAGTTATGCCAATTTTTATTAAATTTGGCATTTTTGATAGTTTATTTTTTGCTTTTTTGATGTATTTTTTTCTAATTGCATTTTCAATTGGATAATTAATTAAATGCGAAAG
>CAVISZ010000164.1:0-1433 GCA_963645585.1 uncultured Eubacteriales bacterium | reverse complement strand
TGTTAGCGGAATTAAAAGCGGAGTTAGAACAACTACTGCATATTTTACAAAAGGAAAAAACTCAGTTGCAAGAGCCATTAAAACAAACGATATTAACGCAATTAAAACAAAATTGGTTGCAATAAGCCTGTTCATTCGGCGAGTTTGTTTTAAAGGCGTTTTTTGTGGCATTTTTGTTATGTTTATTATAAAAATAATGCAAAAATATATATAGAATATCAAACCCAAATATGAGTAATAGCCGTTGCCAAAGCCGTCTAAAAGAGCATTTGTAACAAGAACTGAGATAAGCGACAAGAAAGAAAGCATTATTAGTCTGCCAAAAAATTTTATTTTTGTATCTTTTAACCATGCGTTATAACCCGAGAGTTTGTAGCCCGAGAGTTGCAACATTTGAAGAGGTTTGCCCGCTACAAAGCACAAAAGAGCACCATTAACAATGGCGATGGCAATTAAAATGTAAAAATGTGGATTTGACAAGTTAAATATATTCATAAACAACACCTTTTTTATTTTTAGCATTTAGCATATAAATGCAAATAAAAACTCTATTAAAATACCTCCAATTAGTTTACTTAAAAATAAACCGCTTTGCTTATATTTAAAGCATAAATTTTGACAAAGGCAATAATAAATTTGTTAGATTTGATATTATCACTAAGAAGTAAAATAATTAAGGACATTTACAAATGTGTTTAAATCATCTAAATAAGCAAAATGCCCTGCATTATTTATATATACAAGTTCACTGCCCTTTATTAGCTTGTTTAACTTTTTTGCCATATAAAACGGAGTGTCCTTGTCTTTTTTGCCCCAAAACAGAATTGTTGGTATATTAATATGTATAACATATTTTTCTAAAAAAGTGTTAACGATATTTACAAATGTTTTTTTCATTATTGGGCTTAATTTGTTATAATCGCTCGAGCCTTTGATGTTTTTAATGCCCAAACGCTTTTTTATTTTGTTATTTAATACCTTTATATGATAAAAAACACTGTGCTTTGGCTTTAGCCCCGCAGAGTTTACTAACATCAATTTTTTTGCATATCCGCCAGACGCTAATAGAATTGCCACTCTTCCGCCAAAGGAATGCCCTATTATTGTTGAGTTTTCCATATGTTCATTTCTCATTATTTGTAGGGTTAACTCTGCGTAGTCAAAAATTGTCCATGGCTCTTGCATTTCTGTACTTTTGCCAAAAGGGGGAAAATCTATAAAAAGTGCCTTATAGTCACATTTTAAATATTGACATATAAATTCAAAACTATCAATTTCTCCGCCCCAACCATGCAAAAAAACTAGGCAAGTTTTGCCCTCGCCTCTTATCTTGTAGTTTACAGTTGCCGTTTTGTACTCGTATGTCACAATAATATATATGAAAAGCAAAACTTTAAAGTTAAAATACGAGGACGTTTGGTTAAAGAAAAAAC
>CAVISZ010000163.1:0-5118 GCA_963645585.1 uncultured Eubacteriales bacterium | reverse complement strand
CCGTAACAAAATACTTTAATGAAACAAATTCTGTAGACGGTGGCTATAAAACTGTTAAAGACGGCACCAATGACTCATGGGCTTTAGGATCATTAGTCTTTGACGACTTACACACCACAGGCTCAAAACAAGTAAATGACATAATATTTACTTTTGAAATTACTAACAATTCAGACTTTTATGTTGACGTAACCGTAGACCAAGATTTTATTGGCAATGACCGCATATTTGTTTACGCACCAAACAATGGTGAAACATTATCGCCAAAATCTGCCTCAGAAGGCAAATCAATCACATTAACAGTAAAACTTCAACTTCAACCAGACGCAAATGGTGTTTACTCAAAACTAGAGTCCGCCATTGACTTATCAAAAGCAAAATCGCTTTTAAACTTCAAAAAAATTGATGCACCTGCAACTCTTTCAACTGATTGGGGGAAAATGATTTACGATGGGTTTGGTATTACTGATAAATTTAGTTGGAATAGTAGTGAGTACGAGACCTTGGCTAAAAAAGTAACAGTGTTAAAATTTGTCAATGAGATTAGCGAGAGTGATTTGAGTGGTGTGGTTGTTAATGCTGACGGAACACCAAAAGGGATATCAGTTAAATCGACTAATAGTCAATCAGATATAACTGCATACTTAAATACAACGAGTAAAATATTGTATATTTATTCTCCAGCAAGAATCTATGTTCAAGATATAGATAGTGTTGGATTAGGTTATTCGGATGTTTCGAGATTTTTTGCATATTTTTGTTATTGGCAAGATATAGAATACCAATATTGTCCATGGTTAAATCTAAATACTCTTGACTTAGACAATTTTGATACTTCAAAGATGACAAATATGAGCAAAATGTTTTCATATACCTACGAAATTTCTGAATTAAATTTGAGAGGTTTAGATACAACAAATGTTACAAATATGTGTAAAATGTTTGAAGTTACTAGCGTTACTAAACTTGATTTGAGAAATTTTAACACTAACAAAGTAACAGATATGAGTTGTATGTTTTGGTCAGATTCTTCGGGGACTAATTCGTCGTTAACGGAATTATATGTTGACAATTTTGATACGTCAAGTGTAACAAATATGAGTTACATGTTTTATTGGTGTTATGTATTAAAAAAGTTGGATTTGCGTAGTTTTGACACTGAGAAAGTGACAGATATGAGTTACATGTTTAGTAATACAGGTCCTTGGAGTGAACTGCATTTGGAAAGCTTTAGTAGTAAAAATTTGTCTGATTACACTTATATGTTCGAAAATGTTGATACGGACGGTATTTATTTTGGCAATGATTGGAAAATTGAATATTGGAATGAATTTTAACTTAAGTATCAGATGCTCGTTTGATCGTTAATTTCATATACAAACAAAAAGCCTTTATGATAGTTTAAATCGTAAAGGTTTTTTTATATTTAATAAAATAGAAAATTATAAAATATTTGCGTGATATATAGCGTGCTTTTGCGGTAAGTGCAAGCCAATTCTCGTGCATTTTGTGCTACAAATATTTGTTTGCAATTAATTTAACTTTACTTTATGGCAATAAATATGTTAAACTCATGTGAAAGAGTAAAGGAGATAATATGAAAAAGCCGTTAGTTGCAATTGTAGGTAGACCTAATGTGGGCAAAAGTACCTTTTTTAATAAAATATGTGGCAAAAGAATAAGCATTGTTGATGACACTCCAGGTGTAACCCGTGATAGAATTTATGCTGATGCAGAGTGGTGCGGATATAACTTTAGAATGGTAGATACTGGTGGTTTAGATGCAAAATCTGATGATGTTTTTCAAACAAACATAAAGCAACAGGCAGACATTGCCATTGACCTTGCAGATGTTATAATTTTTATAGTTGATGGCAGAGATGGCATAACACAAAATGACCATGAAGTTGCAGATTATTTAAGAAAAAGCAAAAAACCTATTGTTTTAGTGGTAAACAAATTAGATAATTTTGAGGTTGAAAACACCTACGAGTTTTACGATTTAGGGCTAGGCGAACCTTTTCCAATTTCTTGTGAGCAGTCTAAAGGCTTGGGAGAAGTGCTAGATGCAGTTGTTGCTCATTTTAAAGAAAGAAATTTAGAAGACGAGCAAGACGACACAATAAAAATCGCAATAGTAGGCAAACCAAATGTAGGCAAAAGTAGCATTACAAACAGAATTTTGGGTGAAGATAGGGTTGTTGTAAGCGATGTTGCAGGTACCACAAGAGACGCCATAGAAACTGACTTTAACTTTAATGGTCAAAAATATACTTTAATAGACACTGCAGGTTTAAGACGCAAGCGTGGAATAGAAAACGAAACCGTAGAAAGTTACTCGGTTATACGTTCCATGGAAGCCATAAAAAGAGCCGATGTTGTGCTAATTGTGTTTGACTCAAGCGAAGAAATCTCTGAGCAAGATGTAAGAATTGCAGGTTATGTTCACGAGGAAGGCAAACCATCGGTTGTTGTTATGAACAAGTGGGACAAAATTCAAAACAAAGATGGAAACACAATTAACAAATATTTAAGTGACTTAAAATTAAAGTTGTCTTTTATGGACTATTTTTTGCCAGTGTTTACTTCTGCAGTAACTGGGAAACGCTTGACCGATGTTATAGAAAAGGTCAATTTGGCATATAATAATGCTAACAAGCGTATAACAACAGGCAATCTTAATGAGTTGTTATCAAGTGCAATTTTGTCAAACGAACCACCATATCGCAATGGCAGAAAATTAAAAATTCAGTATATAACTCAAGTTCAAGTTGCTCCTCCAACTTTTGTATTATTTGTTAATGATGCAAGTTTGATGCACTTTTCATATTTGAGATATTTAGAAAATCGCTTTAGGGACGCGGTAGACTTTTCGGGCACTCCAATAAAGTTTATAACACGCAGTAAAGAAGAAAAAGAGTAGTTGATTGTGTTTTTAGCACATTAAAAAGGATATAATGTATATCACAGTTTTAAAATTTATCGCATTAATTATTGGCGGATATTTGTTGGGCAATTTTAGTTCGGCAAAGTTTTTGTCACGCTTAAAACACGATGACATAACCAAGCACGGAAGTGGCAACCCAGGCACAATGAATATGGCAAGAACATATGGTTTTGGCATTGGTCTTTTAACTTTGTTTATGGACGCACTAAAAGGTGCAATTCCTGCATTTGTTGGTTATGCAATTTTTGGTGGTTTAACAGACCCAACCAATATTTCATTCATTGCCTTATTCACGGGCGGTTTGTCTGCTATTCTTGGGCATATTTTTCCCGTGTTTTACAAGTTTAAAGGTGGGAAAGGTGTTGCTTGCGTATTTGGTGTTTTTGCCGTTGCCGAGCCTTTTTGGACTTTAGTAATGTTTGTTGTGTGCCTTTTGTATCTTTTAATTTTTAAATATGGTGCAATTGCTTCTTTTATTTTAATCACCGTGCTAACCGTTATAGAGGGGTACAGATTTAGAGGCAATTTAATAATCTGTTTGCTTCTTTTTGGCATATTCTTTTTAATATGGTTCATGCACCGTCAAAACTTTTTTAGGCTTTTAATTGGCAAGGAAAACAAAGTCAATTTATTTAAAAAACGCAAGGACAAGGTAAAGCTAAACAAGCAAGAGAAAAAAGAAATCAAGCAAGAAAACAAAGACAAAGAAATAGGTTAACATATGAACAAACCAGAACTTTTATCACCAGCAGGAAATTTTGATAGTTTAAAAATGGCAGTTATGGCAGGAGCAACTGCCGTTTATTTTGGTGCCAAAAACTTTAATGCAAGGGCAAAAGCCGATAATTTTGGTGCGGACATAGCCGAGGCGGTTGCACTTGCTCACATGTATGGCGCAAAAGCATATTTAACCTTAAACACACTAATTGAAAATCAAGATATAGACGAGTTGTGCAATACAATAAAAACCGCACTTGAGGCAAATATTGATGCCTTTATTGTTCAAGATTTTGGCGTTGTATGTTTGCTTAGAAATAATTTCCCAGACGCAGTTATTCATGCTAGCACTCAAATGGCAGTAAATAACTATTTGGGGGCGGTTAATGCCTCGCACATGGGCATAAAAAGAGTAGTTTTGTCTAGGGAGACATCGTTAGAAGATATAAAGCTTATAAAAGAAAAGACCAATCTTGAAATAGAATATTTTATTCATGGTGCACTGTGCGTTTGCTTTTCTGGCAACTGCTATTTGTCGTCTTGCGTATTTAACAAAAGCGGGAATAAGGGGGAGTGCTTGCAACCATGCAGGCTTCCATATGTTGCAAGTTTAAAGGGCAAACAAATTGCAAAAGGATTTTTGCTCTCTGCAAAAGATATTAACATGTCAAAGCGTTTAAAAGAATTGTCAGACGCAGGAGTTGACAGTTTTAAAATAGAAGGCAGGCTTAAAAGACCCGCTTATGTTTACGAGGTTACAAAAGTCTATAACAAAATTATAAATTCAAATTATCAGACTGATGTCAATGACCAAATTGCCCTAAAAAGAGCATTTAATAGAGGAAATTTTACAGAAAGCTATTTCAACGGCAATGGCTCAATAATATATAGCAAAATTCAAGGGCATATTGGAGAAAATATTGGCAAAGTAGTAAATTTTCAAAAGGGAACAAAATTTAATGTTGTTACAATAAAGTCGTCAATCATCAATAAAGGTGATGCTTTAAAATTTATCAAAGATGAAGTAGAATGCGAAACAATAACTGCGGTTGATATAAAAAATGTAAACGGGCTGTATAAAATAACAACAACTGCCAACATACCCCAAAATTCTGAAGTGCATTTAATTCAAGATTATGAGAGTGAACAAAAAGCACTCTCATACATAAATAGATTACCTTTAAATATTACTGTAATAGCAAATCAAAATCAAAACCTAAAAGCAAACTTTGAGCTTGTTTATGGAGTAAATAGCAAAATCAAAACTTTAAAAGATAGCGTAGAGGGAGACATTTGTTATAAGGCGCAAAACATTCCATTAACAGAGCAGAGTGTAAAAGAAAGTATGCAAAAATTAAATGACACATATTTTTATTTAAATAATTTTAATTTTATAACTGATGGAGTTTTTGCTACAAAAAAACAATTAAATGAATTGCGAAGAAATATTATTG
>CAVISZ010000162.1:0-2121 GCA_963645585.1 uncultured Eubacteriales bacterium | reverse complement strand
ATAATAGGATTTGTTTTGTATGTGCTATTTGGAAACAATTTAAAATTTCACTCTAAAAACAAAATTTTAAAAAAACAAAAAACAACCAAAAACTACTTGTCAAAAACAAGTTGGTATGAACCAAGCAAAAATGAGCAAATAAACAATAGTATTGCCAAATATGTAAAAAAAATGTTTAAATGCAACCTTTGGCATAACAACACGCTTTCATGTTTTTTGGACGGCACTTTGTTTGTTGATGATTTACTTTTTGAAATAAGCAAGGCGGAGCAAAGCATAAATATTGAGTTTTACATATTTAGCGATGACGAAACGGGCAAAGCTGTTGCAAAAAGTTTGATAGAAAAAGCAAAGCAAGGTGTTAAAATAAAGGTCATTTACGATGATTTTGGCAGTAAAAACACAAAAAAGAAATTTTGGAACAATTTGAAAAAATATGGAATTGAAGTTGTTTCATTTTTACCAAGTATGATAAACAAACCATTTTTTAATTTAAAAATAAACTACAGGAACCACAGAAAAATTGTTGTTATTGATGGCAAAATTGCATATACTGGCGGAATTAATTTAAGAGATGACCATATGGGCAAAAAAGCAAAATTAAAGCCTTGGCGTGACACTCAAATTAAAATAAAGGGTGAAGCGGTGTATGCTCTGCAAGATATTTTTTTAAATGATTTTTGTTTTGCAAACAACTACTCTCCCTCGATTAATGAAATAGATTTTTTATTTCCAAAACAGGCTTTTAACACACATAACGCTGTGCAAGTTTTAGAGAGTGGTCCAGAAAAAGAAGATAAGCAGATTTATTGCACTTACATAAAAATTATTGAAGCCTGCAAAAATTTTTTGTACATTCAAACCCCATATTTTGTTATTGATGATGTAATGAAAAATGCAATTATTGATGCTAGAAAAAGAGGCGTTAAGGTTGCCATTAATTTGCCAAACAGACCTGACAAAAAAATTGTTTTTGGTGCCAGTTTACAGTGTGTTAAAGACTTGCTAAAAAGCGATGTTGACATATATTTATACAATGGATTTTTACACAGCAAAGTATGTGTTACTGAACAAGTTGCAAGCATTGGAACATGCAATTTTGACTATCGGTCATTTTGTTTAAATTTTGAAAATACTTGCTTATGTTATGGAAAAAAATTTATTGAACAAAATAAAAAAATTATTGAAAATGATTTAAAAAACTATACAAAATTAAATTTTAAACTATACAAGAAATTAAAAGCAAAATACCCTATTTCTATTCTTATTTATAAAATTATTTCAAAATTATTATAATTAAAATTTAATTTTTAACACGCAATTTTGCTTACATTTTTGTTTTAAAAAAAATTATATCAACAAACAAAAATTAAGCTAAATTGTTAAAATTTTTAATAAATTAACTAAAAAACAAGGCAAATTGATATTTTTATATCAATTTTGCCTTATTTTTTGTTTTGGAAGAAATATTTATTACAACCTAAAATTAAATATTATTTTAAATTATTTTTATTTTCTTATCAAAATATTATTTTGTAATTATTTTACATACAATACTGCAACTATTTAATACTAGTTTGTATTCTACTTCTTCTTCAATTTCTGAAAGGTCTCCCTTGGTGTGCACAAAGAAAAATTTTTCTTCCCCATTTGAATCTATTACTCCAGTATATGTAAATTCACAATTTTGACTATTCCCTAAATTTATTGATAATATGATATTTTTTTCTGTAGGATCTTGCTCTGAACCATTTACAACTATTTTGATTATATTTTCATCTGTACTACCTAAGATAGTTTTTGCTGTAGTTGGATCACCTTCCTCCCAATTTCCAGTCTTATCATTATATATGTAAGGAACAATTGTTGAAATAGGTATTACTGGAACTCCATCTTCTTCTGTAGCTCCCGCAATAGCAATAGAATTAACTTTTGCAATTATGTATATTGATTTGTTGCCAACTCTTAGGTTGTATCTTGTATTCCCCACAATTGGTCCATTGCCTGCACCAAAAGTTACAAGCCAATTACTAGCATTAAAGTCTAAAACCTCAACTACGCCCATCGCAATATCATCAATTGTTACATTATCACTCTTAACAGAATCTGGCAATGTCGTGG
>CAVISZ010000161.1:2839-4993 GCA_963645585.1 uncultured Eubacteriales bacterium | reverse complement strand
TGCCATGGTTTAATGTTGGCAACTATAAAAAATTGCCAAATGAAGTTGGTGGAAAAGAGACTTGTGCTCCTGAAAATGTAAAAAAAGAAATGTCTTTGCTTTTAGAAAAATATTATGCAAACAAAGAATTAAAAACACTAGAACAAATAATTGAATTTCACACACAATTTGAGCAAATACACCCTTTTCAGGACGGCAACGGCAGAGTTGGCAGGCTTATTATGTTTAAAGAATGCCTTGCAAACAACATTGTTCCGTTTATAATTGACGAAAATCATAAAATGTTTTACTATCGCGGACTAAAAGAATGGGCAAGCGACAAAGCATATCTTATTGACACTTGTCTTTCTTGCCAAGATATTTACAAAACATGGTTAAACTATTTTAAAATTAATTACTAAAGTTTGCCACGAAGGCGATGTTTTATGTTTTAATACAACTTTAATTAAAAAATATTATTGTCTTATTGTTCTTCGATAGCAACTTCTTCGCATGAGAGTACCGACTCCGAACGCATGAAATAAGTGAGGACGTTTGGTCGGTAGATAAGAAAAAACACGCCCAAAAGATGTAGATTTGTTGCTTGCAACAAATCAAATCCACGAGGGCGATGTTTTTTCTAATTCATCATTTTTTTACAACTGCCATATATTACTTACATGAGCAAAATATGGTTTTTTATGGTTTTGCCAAGCATAATTTTTCTGTTATTCAAAGACCCAGCGGTTGTCATTAGCAGTATGCTTTCGTCTGGCGAACAGGCGGTTAAGTTGTGCATAAATCTTTTAGGAATTTATGCGGTTTGGCTTGGAATTTTAGAAATTGTAGACAAAAGCGGACTAGGTCAAAAATTAGAAAAATTATTGTCGCCTATTATTAAATTTTTATTTAAAAGTGACAATGCGGAGGCTAACAAATATATTGCAATCAACATGGCGTCAAACATTTTGGGGCTTGGCAATGCCGCAACGCCTAGCGGAATAACCGCCATGCAAAAACTCGATGACGGCAGTGGCAAGGCGTCATTTTCGGCAGTTATGCTTTTGGTGATAAATTCCGTCTCTATTCAACTTTTGCCAACAACCATAATTGGGCTAAGAGAAAGTGCGGGAAGTGAGTGCTCCACAAATATAATTTTGCCAATTTTAATTTCAAGCATGCTTACATGTTTGTTTGCCATAGGTTTGGTGTTTTTGTTTAGCATGTTTAAAAGGAAGAAAAAAAAATGAGCGTGTATATTCTTCCTGTCCTTTTAATTTTTTTGTTTGTGTACGCCTTTTTTAAAAAGGTCAATGTGTACAAAACTTTTATTGATGGCGCAAAAGGTGCTTTTAAGTTATGTCTTGATATTTTCCCGTACATACTTGCAATTTTGGTTGCGGTTGCACTTTTTAGAGCAAGCGGTCTTTGTGATATTTTGATAAAAATTTTAAGCCCGCTTTTTAACGCTTTGGGTATTCCAACCGAAGTGTGCGAAATGGTGCTTTTGCGTCCGTTTACTGGCTCGGGCAGTTTTGCCCTTTTAAATGATATTTACACAACCTATGGCGTGGACTCATATGTGGCAAGATGTGCCTCGTGCATTTTGGGTTCAAGCGAAACCTTGTTTTATGTAACAACAGTTTATACAGCCAAAACATCAATAAAAAAACTCTCATATGCAATACCTGTTGGACTTTTAGCGTCAATTTTTGGCTCGGTGGTGGCATGTCTTGTATGTAAAATTTAGCAACATGCTAGTGTATTTGGCTAAAAATCCGACCAAAATGAGATTGTATCTCATTTTGGTCGGATTTTTCCTCAAAAGTCAAGAAAATTCAATAATAATTTGAATTGTTTTACTCATAAACTAATTCTTTTGCTTATTTCACTATCTATATACAAAGTTACGCCCTCCAAATATTTATCTATATCTAAATTACTTATCCTCAAAACTTTTATACCTAGCTTGTTTAAATATGCAGTCCTATCTTCGTCATATTCTATTGCTTCTCTCTGCCTATGTTGAGAACCGTCTAATTCTATTGCAATTTTTGCTTTTGGGCAATAAAAGTCTAAAATGTAATTATCTATTTGTCTTTGCCTATATATTTTATATTTGTATTTTTTTAAATATAAATGCCATAACTTGCCTTCTTGTGGAGTCATGTTTCT
>CAVISZ010000161.1:0-2795 GCA_963645585.1 uncultured Eubacteriales bacterium | reverse complement strand
TGTTTCTTCTTAACTCTCTTGAATTAGCTACATTGTTATTGTTGTAAAAATAATTTTTCATTAGTTGAGTGTATAATGCCACTATTTAATTTGTCAATTTATTTTAATTGATAAAAGAAATTTTTAAACCCTGTCTTTCTATTCCAAGATAACTTTTGGCAAAAGGCACTCACAACCCCCATTCACCACATCTAGCAGATGAAACACACAACCTTAACTCATAGCTCTTTGCAAAAGTATTTCACATACCTTAGCTCCCTGTCAGGGGAGCTGGCGGGCGAATGCCCGTCTGAGGGGTTTTCCTGCTTTATTGTTTAAGCATTGATTAATAAATAAAATTGTTTTTAAAACGTAATTAATTTTTATTCACAAAAAAAATTGTAAAAGTAACTCATTTCCTTTTTAATAGGCAGGAGAACCCCTCAGTCACGCATATTGCGTGACAGCTCCCCTGACAGGGAGCTAAAGTTTGTACAATTCCTTTAATCAGTGTGTGAAGCTAAGGTTTGTGCAATTTCTTTATCTAGTGCATAAAGCTAAAGTTTGTACAATTTCTTTATTTAGTGCGTGAAACCAAGGCTTTGTAATGCAGAGGATGAAAAGTAAACAAGATTTTTGTTATAAACTGAAGATGTGGGGCAAAATGCGGGCACCCTCTAGCGATTGCCTCACAAAGCAAAAAGGAGTTTTCATGAAAACAATACAAGAATTAACCGCGCAGTTAGAGGAGTTAGAAAAGCGAATAAGTGCCATTTCCACCGCACAAAGCACGCTTGCCCAACTAACTGCCATAAAGCAATATCTTGCAAATGTGCAAGACTACTTAAAAGAACTAAACACAAATGTGGATAGCCACATACAAAATTGCACCGACTACTCTACCGACATTGCCACAATCAAAAGTCAAATTGAAACAATCAATCAAACCCTAGACGGGCTAGGCAATGTAAACGATGAGCAGATTAACCAAATAAACCAAAGCATAACCTCATTAACCACCGACCTAAACGCCCTAACCACAAAAGTAAACAACTTTTTAGGCGACAGCACAATTGGCTTAGAAAATTTACAGACAGATATAAGCAACCTAGAAACCTCGGTTTCCATAAATGAGGACAGCATTTCGAGCCTAGAATCAGACATTTCCGACATAAATTCCACCCTTGGCGAACACACCACCACCCTAACCAACCTGCAAACCGCACAAACAAACTTGCAGACCACCCAAGCCAACCAAGCAACCACAATATCCACTAATACCGCCAACATTTCCACCAACTCAAGCGAAATAAGTTCGCTAAAAACAAGAATGACGACCACCGAAGCAAATGTTAGCGTTCTAACAAACGGCATTGATGTTGGGACATTGGAAGATAGAGTCACCGCGTTGGAGAATAAAAAAATATATCATGTTAGAGTCTTAGTTAGAAAAACAGTCGAAAGTAATATTGTAACTGAAATTTTGTTTGAATATAATAGTAATATCGCTACTAACAATATTACCGATGTAATGTCCAAACTAAATGCAAGTGCAAGACCTGCGAGTGGTTTTTGTGAAGATCGTATTGTTTATGCAGTTAATAAAGATGGTGAAAAATTATGTTTTAGTACCGTTAAACCAACTATTACAAATAATCAAATTTCTTTTACAAGAGACTTAAATTTATATATTAAATACTCTTCAGCGGAATATCAATTTATAGTTTACTCTCACTTAACTACCTAAAAATGTATTAAAAAATCTCTACTAAATAGTAGAGATTTTTTTGCCGTAAAATATCAAAATTCTTACTCTTCTGAAGCAGTCAATGTAAGAACTGTTCCGATGTCTTTTTTCTCTAAAGAACGAGCAGAATCTATAGTTAATTTAACTGTATAAGTTTTTGATTCACCAACAGCAAGTTTCCCGCCATTTGATAATTCACCCGTAATTGTTAAAGTGTAACCATCTTTAACAATAGTAGCATCACTGCTAGCTGCGCCATTAAATACTAATGCAACATTCAACACTTTAAATTGGTCAGTTGCAGCAGCAAGGTTTTTCACTGTAACAGTGTATGTGTATACCATTTCGCTACCAGCAACAGTTGGTTTGATATCATCAATATCACCCAAAGCAAATGAACCAGTTTCGTTTGCTTTTAGACCAAGGTCAGCTGTATTAGTTTTGTAAACTTGTTGAGCTTCATCATAAGTTTTTAATGTGGCACTTGTAATATTTTCTTGTGAAGCAATAAGTGTAACTTCTGCTTTTACGTGTGCGTCTGCAGTAAATGCAACACTACCACTGATTGTAACATTTACTTGAGTAGCAGCGTAAACGCCAAATGCCATTAATGCAACGGCAAGGCATAATGAAGCGATTGTTGTAAATAATTTAACTTTTTTCTTCATAAATAAAAATCCCCTTTTAAAATTTAAGCAGAAAATAGACCATAAGGAATTTGTTGCAACACGGCAAATTGCATATAACTCCCTTAGCCAATATTCTGTTTAAGTAAAGCTCTTTTCTTTACTCGTGGTTAGTATAATACCGCTTTAATTTTAAAGTCAAACAAATTTCAACAAATTTTTACATTTTTTTTAAAAAGTTTCTTTTGCCTACCTCTCCTCACCTAATCCCCCACCATTTGCCCGCCATTTTCCCCACCATTGCCCACCTTACACTCGCCCTTTGCCCACTCTTTTGCTCGACCTTATCAACCTTTTGCTCACCCTTGCCAACCCTCCTGCAAATTTCCACTTATTCCACTCTCCCCGCTCAAATATATATTTTTTAAATATAAACATATAAT
>CAVISZ010000160.1:5527-7415 GCA_963645585.1 uncultured Eubacteriales bacterium | reverse complement strand
TACTAAAAACAAGATTTTTTAACCCTCCCGTCATGCACTTTGTTTTCAAAGTGCACGACCCCCTCCCTTGGCAGTGAGGGAAACGTTATAACAATCTTTTGCGTTAGAAGCACATTGGCGGTGGAGAAAACATGTTGACTGCCTTTTGCGTTAATAGCCCCTGGCTATGGAGGAAACGTATTGACTCCCTTTTGTGTTAATAGACTTTGACAGTGGAGGAAATGTTATAATAAACATTTGCTTTAAAAGACTTTTGTCTGTGAAGGGAAATTTTTGTCTCGCTTTTTATTATTTTCAAACTTTGGCAACAAAAAAACACCCTAAAGTTAAATCCCAAGGTGTTTAAAATTTGTCATTAATTCATCAATCATCACTCATAATTCATCACTCTTTACTCTTTGCTCTTTACTCTTCATTCATAATTCACATATTGGGCAATTGTGACAAATTGAGTTCAAAAGTGCGATTGTTTTTTCTTAGTCCAACTTTTGATTAAAGCGGAACATATGGTTTTTGTGCAAGATATTGAAAGCGTCTTGCAAGATGTTTTGCGAGAGTTTTAGGGTATGCAGATTAGAATAGTCGGTTTGTGAGAGCATTCTGAGGGTTTGATATGTTGCAGGTGAAATTTCTTCTACCTCTCCTACTCTACATGAAAAGCAAGTTATGTCTCCATATCTTAAGTTCATAAAGCGATGATTTAAAAAATCATTTCCGCAAGTGGAACATTTATTTAAATTAAATTTATAGCCAAAGCCTTCAAAAACCCTAACCAAATACTTATTTAACACAACAAGCGGGTTAACTTCTGCCTCTGCAAGCAAGTTAAACGCTTTTAAAGTATCAACAAATAGCGATGGGCTTGTTTCGCCTTCTGGCAAAACTGTTTTTATTATTTTTATTATATTGCAAGCCGTAAAATAGCTCTTAATGTTTTTTGTTAAATCATAAAAAGTATTGATTACATCGGCTGAAATTATGGTATTTGTTTTACCTGAGGCGTAAATATAGTCCCCAAAACAAAAAATCTCCTTTGCACTTTTTAATTTTGCATTAGAGTTTTTTACGCCTTTAAAGGTTACCGTTATTATGCCCTCTTCCAAAGTAAACATGGTAACCAACATATCTTTTTCTTTATAGTCTCTGTTGCCAATGACTATTGCTTTTACCTTATTTTCTTGCATTGTACTTCCGCCTAAACCAAATCACTAAATTAGATATTGGCAAATTATAAATCTCTACCCATATCCTCTTCCATAAAGTCTGCTTTGGTTGGTTCTGGTGAGTTTTCTATATTTTTAAAAAGAAGGTAATAGTTAATTTTGCCCGTACGTTTAAAAAGTTCCCAAGATAATCTTGAAGCCCTGCCTGAAAATTTTTCGTTCATATTAATTACCTCCTTGTAATTAAAATTTTAGGTAAGTTTTTACTTACATTACTATTGTATGCAATTTTTTGAAAAAAAGAAAACATTTTTTAAAGAATTTTTAAAAACTTTTAAATTTGTTGCTTATGCAACGCTTTAGTCTAAATTTTCGTTATATCCAAAGTCGCTGAGTTCGTTTGGGTTATCACGCCAGTTTTTCTTGGTTTTTACAAACAATTTAAGCATAACCTTTGTGTTTAAAAGTGCTTCCATGTCTTTGCGTGATTGTTCGCCTAATTCTTTTAACTTACAGCCATTTTTACCTATTAATATTGATTTATGGCTATCTCTTTCACAAATTATGTCTATGTCTATATTAACAATGTTTGGTTTTTCATCAAACTTGACAACTTCTATTGCTAAGCCGTGAGGGATTTCTTCCTCATACAAATATAGTGCCTTTTCACGCACGATTTCAGCCACCAAAAATTTAAGTGACTTATCGGTGTACTCGTCTTCTTC
>CAVISZ010000160.1:0-5499 GCA_963645585.1 uncultured Eubacteriales bacterium | reverse complement strand
CAAAAAGTTTTTTGTTTCGCTTTCTGGCAAAAGTTTTAAGATTGCGTTTTCAAGAACATCCAAGTTCCTTTTTTTAAGTGATGATAGAGGAATAATCTCTTTGATGCCTTTAATGTTAGACAACTTTGCAAGCATTGGATATACTTTTTCATAATTTAATATATCTACTTTGGTTATTGCAACAATAACAGGATTTTCCTTTTGAACCAAGTTTTCAATATACTTTAACTCGTCATCGCAAAGCTTTTTGCTACCGTCTATTAAATACACAACAATGTCACTGCCACCAATGGCGGAGCGAACATTTTTCATCATGTATTTATCTAAAGCGTTTTTGGAAATATGAATACCTGGAGTATCAACAAAAACCAATTGGTGATTATCACGAGTTAAAATACCCAAAATATTATTGCGAGTTGTTTGTGGTTTTGGTGAGACAATTGCAACCTTTTCACCAATTAACGCATTAATTAGTGTGCTTTTGCCTGCGTTTGCCTTTCCAACCAAACTTACGTATCCGCTTTTGTACATATGCACCTCTTTTTAAAAATTATCTATTTATGTTAGCGTTGCTCAAAATTTTATCTTGCAATGCGAACATTATTTTTTCATCGTCTGGCTCTATATGGTCATAGCCCAAAAGATGAAGCAAACCATGCAGTGCCAAAAAACAAATTTCTCTCTTTAGGCTATGCTTATATTCCTCTGCCTGCTCTTTTGCACGTTCTTTACATATATAGATGTCGCCAATATTGACATCATCTAAAAAAGCATCGCATTCGGTGTTTAAATCGTCCAAACTGTTTAACATTGGAAATGACAATACATCTGTCACCCTATCAACTGCCCTATATTTTTTGTTCATGTCTTTAATGACCTCTGGCGGAACCATTACAAGATTTACCTCCAAATTTTCAGGCAAGTTTAACACTTTTTCGGCATTTTGATAAACAAGTTTAATATCATTTTCTTCATCTTTACTAAAATCATTAAAATTAATTAGCATTTTCACCCTTAACAAATGGACTTATTGACAATTACCGTGCAAGAGACATGATATACATCTGCCACGCAAGAAATTGAGTTATATTCCTCTTTTATTATCTCACAACTGCCAACAAGTTGTCTAGTTTTTTGCTGACAATCTTTTAGAATTTGCTCTTTATTGTCGTCAAAATAGTTTTCGGTTACCTTTTGCTTTTGTTCATATATTATTGTAGCCACAATTTTAACTGGGAGCAACACATTATTTGACATGTTTGTTGTGGTGGTTTCACATCTGTAAGCCTTAAAATTGCATTCTTTTGTATTGCTGAAAATCTGCAAACCAAATAGTGTAATTTTTTTACCTTTTAAAACATTGCCAGTATCGACCATTTCAATTTTTGTGTTTGGCACTTGATGTGAAGTGGTTAAAAACACATCTGCTTTTATATCTGCCATGGGTTTTACTGAGAGTTTGTTCCCTGATGTGTCTATCACATATGGAGCAACAAGCTTTTGCCCTATTTTTACTGTTTGACCAACTTTTACTAGTGGTGTGCCTTGAATTAAACTTATTTCGGTTATTATTCCATTATAATTGCTACAAAGCGGAGCAAAGCCGTCTCGCTCTTCGTATTCCTGATTATATACTTTTTCTTTTATGTTTACAACAAGCGTGTTTCCTTTTATAACAACACTTGCAAGGCTTACTTTATCTATCTCTTGCATGGCTATTTCAATTTCTTGTTTGTTTATTTTATTTTTACGAGTTACGCCTGACACATTGCATTTTTTTAGCACACTAACAATTTCTTCTGTTTTTACAAGTTCGTTGCCTAAAATTTGATATTCAAACACAAACAAATTGCTCACGAACGTAAAAATGGCAAATAAAAAAATCGAAGCCAAAACGCCAACTCTAAAAATACTCGACCTTAAAAATGCCCAAACGCCTTTCTTTTTCCTGCTTAAAATGGTTATATTTTTTTTGTTTAAGTATTTCTCTACACTTTTTTTATTTTTATGCGATACAGTGAATTTAAAAACACTGTCTTTTTCAAAGATGTCTTTTAAATCGCAAATTTTTGATAATTCTTTTATTGTTTTTTCTCGATTTATGTTTTTTAATGTGTACTCTATGTTATATATCATAGGTACTCCCAGGAGGTAATTTGACCTTGCACAGTTATTGTTTGATTTGTCATCTCTTTTATTGTTAAGTCTTTACCATTTACTGTTATTACGCCATTTTTGACTTTAAAAACTATCACTTCTTGTTTGTATGTCATTAGCGACACAAAACCTTCGCAGTACAACAAAAAATTGCCCAAAAGTACAGTTTGAAATGGAGCAACTTTGCCTTCTAGGCTTTTAAATTTGGTTTTAATTTCGTTAAAAAAATTAAACATACTATAAAATATGTTTAAAGTTTTAAAATAATGATTTAAGTTTGTTTAGAGTGTTTTTCTTTTTGATTTGAAAAAATCTGTTAAAATTTTAGAGCACTCGGTTTCTAAAATGCCACCCTCGAAGTTTGTTTTATGGTTCAGTCTGTCATCTTGCATAATCACATTTAAAATATTTGTTCTGCTAGTTTTGTCAAAGGCACCAAAATATAAATTTTTTATGCGAGAGTTTAAAATGGCTCCTGCGCACATTGGGCATGGCTCTAATGTGACATAGATGTTGCAATTTCCAAGCCTCCAGCTCTTTAATTTTTTGCATGCTTTTTCAATTGCAATAATTTCGGCATGATTGGTGGCAATTTGAGTTTTGTTGCGTGTGTTATGTGCCTTAGCTATAACCACACCATTGCATTCGATAATTGCCCCAATTGGGACTTCATCGAGTATTAGACTCTTTTTTGCTTCTTTTAGTGCCATTTGCATAAACTTTTCTTGCATAAAAACTCCTCTATTTGTGGTAAGCAATACCATTAGAAATGGTGAATGCTCTGTAAATTTGCTCTAAAAGCATAACTCTGAAAAGCCTATGCGGGAAAGTCATTTTTGACATACTAACAGAATAATTAGCCTTTTGTTTAACTGCGTCACTCACGCCATAGGAACCGCCAATAACAAAAGTAACTTCACTGTTTAAAAGTGATATTTCCTGTATTTGCTTTGAAAATTCTTCACTTGATAGCATTTTGCCTTTAACATCTAAAAGTACAACACAGCCTTTTAAGTTTTTAAGAATTTCTTGCCCTTCTTGTTCTTTTATTTGGTTAACATTGCTAAAATTGGTGCATTCTTTTAACTCTTTTACATTACAAACACAAAAGCGAGCGAGCCTTTTTAGGTACTCCTCGCATGCGTCTATAAAAAATTTTTCTTTTAAGTTTCCAACACAAACTATGTTTATTTTTAGCAAATTAACCTCTTTTTAGCATTTTGAACATGTTTCAAAATTTAATTTCTTATGTTTTAAATAATTCCCCAAATAAGCGTTGAAATTGTGATAAACACACCAATAAATATTGTTCCATAAACAAACATTTTATCTTTTATGCTTGGCTTTTTAATAATATATTCGCCCTCTAAAATGTTCTTATTAAAGTCTATATCAACAATTACTCTTCTTTTGCCATTTGGATAAACATTATTATCAAAAATTACATTTGGAACATTCTCGTCTTGAGGTTTGCCGTCAATTGCGTCCTCAGCATTTGCGTCAAGATTAAACTCTTTAAAAAGCTCCTCTCTTTGTTTTTTCTCTATTGCTTTTCTTGCCAATTTTTCAAATTGTTTTACTCTTGTATTTTTCATTAAAAGATAAACCAAAAATGCAAGCAAACCTAAGAAAAGTAGCACTACAAAAATTATTGCAATAAAGGCAATTATTCCATTGCTATTTGACAAAGCATTGCCTAGTTTTGTTGAAAAATTACCAAGAGGCAACTTATTGTACATTGCAAAGGTTAAGTACAGCCCCATAAAGTTGTTCATAAAGTGAATTATCATTGAAGGAATAATAGAGCCTGTTATATACACCAAGAATGTTAAAAACATGCCAATAACGGTTGCATAAAAGAATTGTTCTATGTTTAGGTGCATTAGTCCAAACAAAAAGCCCACAAGAAATATTGTTTTTTTCATGTCTAATTGCTTAAAGCCGTTTACTAGCAAGCCTCTATGGCAAAACTCCTCACAAAAGCCTGGAAGAATGGCAGTTGTTACAATGTCGATTAAAAATATAGCAAGTGGATATGAGCCATCGGCGGACGACATTCCAAAACTTGGGTCATAACCCGTTGCATAAATAAAAATATTAAAGAAAGAAGCAACTGCTAAATTCAAAAAGTAAACCAAAAAGCCAATTAAAATTGCTAAAAGAACAGCCTTAAAGCCTATTGGTTTAACATTAAAATCTTTAAATGTTTGTTTTGTTGTTTTTTTTCTTAGAAGTTTGTACAAAAACAAAGGTATGGCAAACATAAAGCCAACCTGAATTAAAATATTAAGCAAAAAACTTACTCCACTGCTTACCACCGCAAGGCTTGAGTAAATTCTTAAACCCACAAAACATGCGATAACAATAAAATAAATTAAACCAGTATCAAAAAATAAACTATTTTTTTTATTCATTATAACTCCAATTTACGACAAAAGTTCCATGAGGCAGTACAAAAGCCACAAAAACGCACCTACTGCAAAAGCCACAAGAATATATCTATTGTTGCTTTTTTTAGATGATATTGTCAAATTATTTGATGAAATATCTTGACTTGCCTCAACAATATTATCTTCACTTGCATTGTTAGCAGGACTCAGCACAAATTTTACAAGTAGCCAAATTACAGCAAATGCCACACCTGCAATTAACACAACCAAAGCACCCATCCAAAAATTTGTAACATTTATAGCAAGCAAGTTTTTGCCTGTAATTTCGGTAATGTATGATATTAAAAGCACCAAAAAGTTATTACAAAAGTGAACAATCATTGTGTACATTATTGAACCTGTTTTTTGCAAAACCAAACAGAAAACAATACCCATAATAAAAGGGAAAACAAACTGTTTTATATTCAAATGTACAATAGCAAAAAAGCAAGCAGAAACTAAGCATGCAAACCAAAAACCTTTTTGTTTTAAACCGTTAAAAATCATGCCTCTAAAAATACATTCTTCCATAAAAGCAGGAATTATTGCAAGCAATACAACATTTATAACAAACCAATAAAAAGTGTTAATTGGTAATGACGGCGAAGCTTGATTAAAGCCAATTTGTGTAAGCCAAGACGATATTAAATTTATAAAATTTACAAACCCAAAAACTGCAATTACAGATATGCCAATACACACAAATATGTTTTTTACACTAACCTTTTCAGGTTTTAATTTGCTTGCTTTTATAAAGCAAATGTTGTTTGTTTTGTTATATCTCCAAATGATGTATGCAAAACATGCCTGTGCAACTATTGTTGCAAAGAATAAATAAACCAATGAATTTGTTAATTCTTCTTGTGTTTTATAAAACAAAGAAAAAATTAAAGCAATTACAACTGACACTGCC
>CAVISZ010000159.1:0-3713 GCA_963645585.1 uncultured Eubacteriales bacterium | reverse complement strand
CACTGCAAGCACAATAAGCATAACAACTTTTGCAATACTTACATTGTCTGTTTGCTCATTTTGCAAGAATGAATTGTTGAGCGATGAAATTCCATTTTGTTGCTCATTTTCATAAACTTCTTCCGAAACATATGCAAATTTTATCTCGTTGTTTTCTTCAAGGTCGCTATAACTTAAAGTAATTTTGTTGTCTTTTACTTCAATTAACTTTTTGTTGAGCAAAACATAGTCTAGTTTGTAAGCCTCATCGGTTGTAATCTCATAAGTTACGCTCTCGCCCTCTTTAAGAGAAACAACTTCTGTCTGCAAAACGTCATCTTTTTTCACGCTTACGCTTCCGCCAAGATTGATGTTTTTTGCATAAATATTTTTAGTTTTTACATCTTCATTTTTTACGGCAACAACCATAAATGGACTAAAATCTGTTACGGTTACAACAATGCCATATTCTGTAACAACGCAGGTTAGCTCTTCGGTTTTGCTTGGGTCTATGTTTCCGTTTGCGTCTTTTTTAAAGTGATATACTTTAAATGTTACACCTTTGTCTTTTGGACCATATCCCTCTGGGAACCCAAAGGCAACTTTAACATAAGAACCGCTTGGAATTGTTGCTACTCCACCACAAATATGCAAGTCTATTTCGTAGGTCGAACTGCCTTCAAAACTGCCACTTTCTAAAAGGTCTTTTGCACTGTCCTCCATTTGCTCGCCTAAAGCCTCGCTTGGCTTTTTTGCAACCAAAACAAGTTGGCTTCGTTGGTCTTTTGCAACTTGATTGCCGTCTTTATCTAAAAATCCAGTCATGCTTAAGTCGCTATTGTCAATAAGTGTTGGTTCGGCAATTGCGTCTATATATAGTCTGCCGTCATTGTAAATTTTGCTACAAACTGCCCATGGTCTTGCAAAAGTTAAACTTGCGTACTTTGGCTCAAGGTCGTTTACGCCCACAATGTTTACAAGTGCAAATCTGTAAGCAAGCAAATCATGCTCGTACATTTTGCTTGGAGTGAATGTAAATTTAACAGTGTCGTTATTGGAAATTTGTACATTTTCAACTTTAACATAGTCGTTCAAATTGCTAGATTTTTCGTTCCAAACAAAAACGCCAATGTCTTGAGAAGCATCTTTCTTTTTTAAGTTCATATCATAAGTAATTGCAATTTCGTAAACATTTTCAGGGTTTAAAACTGTTGTAGAAGCAGGAGAAGTTGAACTTACTCTAGGAGTGTTTGCCTGCTCGTTAAACGCCTCGTTTATAATAATGTCACTTTTTGCAAGAATTAAATCTTCTTGCAAATTGCTGTAAATGCCTGTAGAGTCAGGTGCCTGACTTGTTACAAAAAGTTGTGTGCTAAACACATTAGAGTTGCAACTAAACACATTGTTTTCTGGTTCGTATGGATAAAGTGCAAAGGCTTGTCCCCAACCTGTATACTCTCCGTTTTTGTCAAAAATTTCGTGCTTTGCAATCAAATATAACCCATTTTGTTGCATGGCTTTTGCACTTGTGTAATTTTTGTACGAATAGGTTATGTCTTGATAATATGTATCTCTCGATTTATCGTATGTTACACCTGTTTTAATCTCTTCCATGCCGTAGTTAAAGGTTGCAAGTGTAGGATATTTAAATTCAAAACCACTGTTAGAAATTGTTTTGCTTTCTACATATTCCGCAGTATTTTCACTGCCCAAAAGCAAATATTCGTTTATGCTATTAGCACTGTCATTGTAAGTAGAGTCCACCAAATACCATTTGTTGTCTAATTCAACATAGTTCCACGCGTGTGGCTCAAGCCCGCCGTCTGAGTTGTAAACATAGCCAACAACAATAACGCATCTTATTCCTTCTAAGTCCATAAGAGTTTTAAATGCTCTTGCATAACCCTCACAAACTGCATAGCCTTTAATTAAAGCACCATAAGATGTTCTAATTTGACCTTTGCCAAGGTCAGTGCCGTCTGCCTCAAAACTATAGGTTGCATCACTGCAAATTAACTCGTTTGCTTTTGCGACTTTTTCTTTGTTTGTTGTAAGAGTGCCAAGGGTTGCACTTAAAGATTGAAGTTTATCTCTTAACTCTCCGCAAGCGGTCTCAATTTGAGCCTCGCTAGAAAAGCCCTCTGCATAATAACTGCCACTTCTGCCCGCGTCAATGTTTGCAATATAGTCATTGCCCTTTGTCGCAAAACTAAGCGAAACTTGGTCAAAGTCTATGTAAAATAGTTCTGGGTTGTCTAAATAAAAAGCATCTCTGCCCGCACCAAAGGCTTTTAAAAGTTCACTGTTGCCGTTTTGATACGCTTTAACTTCGTCTTTGGTTACCACTTCATTTTTAATCAAATCAAAACTTTTGCCCGCTTTAAAATCGCCGTCATCATTCATTTTTTTAAGGGCGTTATAAAACTTTTTGCCCGAAGCGTTTAGTTGAGCATAATAATATGATTGACTATTGGCTATCTCAGCCAAAACGGGTTTGTTTTTTAAGCCAATAAACATTCCGCCAACCATTAATAATGCAAAACATAATATTAATAATTTTTTAACAATTTTCAAATTGTTTACCTCCTTATTCTCGCAAGCATTATACAAAAAACTCTATTTCAAGTCAACAATTAATTTACATTCAAATCACACTTTTGCTGACGCAAAAAGGAGAAATTTAACAAAAAACCTCTATGATTTCAATAATCATAAAGGCTTTGCTTTAATTAATATTAAGGATCGAGAGAGAGTGGGTTTGTGCTTGCACAATAACTCACTCGAAATCGTGACGCAAATATATAGTCTAAATCATTTTATCTTCTAAAAATGCTATTTGGCAGTTAAATAACCAGTTGTGGTGTTTGCCATAGAAACATCGAGTTTACTTGAGTCGTAAGCAACTGCACCAACAAGTGAGGTGCAACTAGAGAACATGTTAGAAGATGAAGTTACTTTATCTGTGTTCCAACCTTCGCCAACGTAAATTGTTGTTAACTTATAGCAACCACAAAACATTTCAGTCATATCAGTCACATTTGATGTATCAAAGTTACTTAAATCTATAATAGAAACAATAGCATTGCCATAAATATAACTGGCAGCCGTACTAATCATACTTCTCATATTTGTCACCTTTGCGGTATTAAAATTAAGCAAATCAATAGAGGTTAGGCTACTACAACCTTCAAACATTGACTCCATATCAGTAGCATTTGATGTATCTAAGCCACGTAAATCAAGTAATGTAACCTTAGTACACTTAAAAAACATATGACTCATGTTAGTGATTTTAGTTGTATCAAAATTGCTTAATTCCATTGTAGTTAAAGAAATATAATTTTTCCCATTATCAAAAAAATTAAAATAACTAAAATATGCAGAGATTACAGAATATTCCGTATCGCTTGGATAAGCAATATTTGGGACATAAATCCTTGAAAGTGAGAAAACATATAAAGTTTTAGTTGTCTCATTAATATAAGCAGTTATATCTGACAAACTATCAGTTGATTTTACAGAAACACCTTTTGGTGTACCATCTTCATTCTTAATACAACCAGTTAATTCGTCATCATCAAGTTTATTAACAAATTTTAAAATATTTACTTTCGCACTCAAAGTTTCAATATTGTTAAAAACATCTGCATCATAAAGAATCATACATGTATCTGTAATTCCAAAGCCGTCATAAATTTTTTTGCCCCAATCTGTTGCTAGAGTTGCAGGTGCGT
>CAVISZ010000158.1:0-4247 GCA_963645585.1 uncultured Eubacteriales bacterium | reverse complement strand
CCTTCACGAGTTCAACCCAATGATGGGTCACCGTGGTTGCCGTTTAGCAGTAACATTCCCAGAAATTGCAAAAATGCAAACAACAGCTGTTATAAAAGCAGCACTTGCAGTTAATGCAAGACATAAAGAGTTTAAAACAACTCCAGAAATCATGATTCCTCTTGTAGGCGAAAGAAAAGAATTAGCCTTTGTTAAAAAGATTGTGTGCGACACTGCAGACGCATTAATCAAAGAAGCAGGCGTTAATATGCCATACAAAGTTGGAACAATGATTGAAATTCCTCGTGCCGCACTTCTTGCAGACGAAATTGCTCAAGAAGCAGAGTACTTCTCATTTGGCACAAACGATTTAACTCAAATGACCTTTGGTTTTAGCCGTGACGATGCAGGCAAATTCTTGGGTTCATATTATGAAAACAAAATTTATGAATCTGACCCATTTGCACGTCTCGATACTCATGGCGTGGGCAAATTAATTGACATGGCAGCTCGCCTTGGCAAACAAACTCGTCCAGACATCACTCTTGGCATTTGCGGTGAACATGGCGGAGACCCTTCATCAATTGAATTCTGTCACAAAACAGGTTTAACTTATGTTTCATGCTCTCCATATCGTGTGCCAATTGCAAGACTTGCAGCCGCACAAGCAAACATTAAATATCCTAGATAATTAGTGTTTTTTAAGATTAAAAATTTAAAAATATATAATCAAAAATTAAAAAATAAAAATGTACTTTTACAAAAAGTACACATAAAGTTTTTGCACAAACTTAAAATGTGCAAGCAAATATAACCCAATTTGCTTTTAAAAAAGCAATATAACCCAATTGCTTTATGTTGTTGCAACTTTTATAGGTCGTAACAAAAAATCTTACACAAATTGTGCTAGGTAATCTCTTAACCCAAGATTGCTAGCAAAAAATCTCGCAAAGACAAACATCTTTGCGAGTTTTTTTGTAACAAAAATACTAAGCTATTTAATAATTTATTTATTGCTATTCACATCCAGTTTATTAATAATTGCCAATTTGTTTATTAAAAACATGCAAAGTAAAGCATATATTTTAGCAAACAATTTTCGCATATTAAATATTTACAAATTCAGATAAAAATGATAATATTTTAAACAAACAATACAATATGCTGTATATTAAGATGTTAAATTTTACTTATAACAATAGGAGAGAAGCGATGTATATGCAATTAAGAAATTTTGAAAAACAAGATGCACTTGTTTTATCTGAAAAACTATATCCTAATTTATCTGTTGAGCAAATTGAAAACATGATTTGCTTGTGGAACACAAAACAATATGACGGCAAATACTTTGAGATGTTTGCTGTGGTTGTAGATGATACAATTGTGGGAAGGGTGTCACTTTATGAATGTAAGGAAAAAACCATACATATCGGACCTGAAATTTTCCCAGAGTTTAGGAAAAAAGGTTTTGCCAAAAAAGCAATGCTTATGGCTTGTGAAATCGCAAAAAAAAGAGGGTGCTATACAATCTCCCAACAAATAAGATTAGATAATCAAGCAAGCATAGCACTGCATACTTCTCTTGGCTTTACAATGGTCGGAGCACCATTTGTTAACCCCAAAGGCAATAAGGTGTGTACTTATGAAAAAAGTTTGAATTAAAAGAAATAACAGCAAACACAAATATTCTTTGAATTAAAAAAATAAATAGCAAACACAAATATTCTATAAGTAAATATCTCGCATGTATGCTACGTCTTTGCGCGATTTTTGTTGGCAATTTTTCAAAACTCCCCATTGACAGTCAAGAAATAGTGTGTTATATTTTAAATACAATAAAAAATAGGGAGTAAATTTATGGGAAAATTATATGTTGAGTCATATGAAAAAATATGTTTAGAAAACGAAATTGATAAAAAACGCGCACAAATCGCTAAAATTCAAAATAAATCAGATAAATATTTAAAAAGAGAAAAAAGAGCAAGAGTTTTAAGAAGATTTTCTCCAATTTTTGCCTTGGCAGCAGCTGTTTTGTTGTTTGTTCAACCTCTTACAACTCCATTTATCATTGCAAGCGTTTCTTGCTTTGTTGTTGGAATGATTGATTGGGTTGCAACAACATTGTCAATTCGTAAAAATAATCAAAAAATCGATGCAAATCACACTGCTTGTGTAAATATTGAAAATGAAATCACTGCTTCTGAGCAAAGAATTAATGATATTGATAGATTAATCAAACAAGCAGAGGCTCGTGAAGAAAAAGCTAAACAAGAAGCTTCAAAACAAGAAGTTAAAACAAAACAAAAACCATATATGGAAAGCAGACAATCAATGTTCAAAAAGAACACAACTGCTCCAAAACAAAAAGATGAATTAAGCAGATAGTTAAACATATTAAAAAACGCAAGGCTTGTAAAGGTCCTTGCGTTTTTTGTATTTTTTACTTTTTGTGTTAATTAAATTAAGTATGTTGTGTGCTTAAGTGTTTGTTGTTATATTAATGTTGCCAGGTCTAAGCGATGTAGGGAAAATCGGTTGTTCAAAAATTCCTGGGCAAACGCTTGCTTCTCCCACTTGAACAGGTGGAATAACAGGGTAGCCATAACTTGGAATAAGCAGAATAACCCTAGACACAATTTTTATGATAATCTGCAAGCAACCTGTAACAGTAAAGGTGTTTTCAGCAGTGTATGTTCCAATTTGACTTCTAAATTGAGCACTTACTTCAACTCTAATTGGGTTTAAAGATGGTTGAGGTACATAAAGCATAGCATTAATTGGGTAGGTAATAGAAGATGTTGCAGTACCTAAAACGCCATTTGCATCTCTGTAAGTTACAATAACAGGAACAACCACATTGCCTGTAACTGTTGCAAAATTTGGTCGGTCGGTTAAACGCGTTACTGTAACATCGTTAATAACCGCAGGATTAGCAGGGTCGCTCTCGGTTGAAACATAGGTTAGTGGCAAGGTTGGGTTTGCAGGATTGTAGTTTGCTGTTGTTAAAACAATTCCTGTTTCTGTAGATTGTAGCAGTGCCGCATCAAAAACTTTGTCAACTTCTATCAATACTTTTTCACATAACCCAGCCGTAGGATTGCCACAAATTGGTCCAGGACGGGTCAAATTGTTGTTGTTTATAAAAAAAGACATAAATTATTTACCTCCAAATATGTAAATTTCATTATTACACTATGATAATATTATAAAAAATGTTAAAAATACTTTAATATTTTTTTTTATTGTGGTATGCTAACTAAAAAAGGAGCTTTATATGATTATTCTTGCTTGTGACCACGCTGGCTATGTTTTAAAAGAGCAAATTAAGGAGTTTTTTAATAAAGAAAATATAACAACCATAGATGTTGGCACTTATTCAACCGATAGCGTAGACTATCCAGACTTTGCCAAAGCAGGCAACGAAAAAGTGCTAGAAAACTCTAACAATGTTGGAATTTATATTTGCGGAACAGGCATAGGCATGAGCATTGCCGCCAATCGCAATCCAAAAATAAGAGCAGCACTTTGCTTAAACACCACTTATGCAGCCCTTGCTCGAAAACATAATAACGCAAATGTTCTTGTGCTTTCTGGCAGATTTTTAAGTAAACAAAAGGCAATAAGAATTGTTAAAATATTCTTAACAACAAACTTTGAAGGTGGCAGACATAATCGTAGAATTAAAAAACTAAAGGAGATTTAATTTGGCAAACGATAATGTTATTATATTCGAAAAACAAAACACAAACAGTTTGGTTCAAAAAAACTTCTCGTTTATCTTAATAGATTTAAATAACTCGGTTAACTTAACCCAGTTTTGTGCATTTATAGAGCAAAATTACTTTGATAGCGAGGTTATCTATTGCTCGTCTAAACAACAAAATATGCAAAACGTAAAATCGTTTGTGTTTGACCAAAATGAAAATTCAGAAAAAATTTTAAATGCAGTAACAAATAAATGTAGCAAAACTAATATTGTTGTAATTAGAAAATTTACATCTTTTGAAGAAATTAAAAAACAAACAGACGCTTTAGTAAAAAATAATCAAATTGTGTATTTTAAAAAAGAACAAAACAAGTTTAAAACATTTTGGTGTAACATTTTTAAAAAACTTGCAGGTAGTGTGTTCTATAAGCAAGTTTTAATGGCTAACGCTTCATGCGTGACATATGGCGAAACCGCCTCAAATGTTTTAAAAAAATTAGATAATCCGTCCAACTTAATGCGTACCAACACATGGCAGGGCATAGATTATGTAGCCTTAGAC
>CAVISZ010000157.1:0-5210 GCA_963645585.1 uncultured Eubacteriales bacterium | reverse complement strand
TTTTGATTATTGTAATAGTATTGGTGTAAAATGTTACAAATTTAAAGTAGATGTGCCAAAACTAGCGAAACAAAAACAAATGTCTTTAGAAAGTGCAGGCAGAGAGGCAAGATACGGAATTTTTGATGCTTTGGTTACAAAGGGAATTGCAACAAAAATTGCACTTGCGCATCACTTGCAAGACCAAGCCGAAACAATACTTTTGCACCTCTTTAGAGGTTCAGGGCTTAGTGGTGTTAGAGGCATGGAATATAAAAAAGATGGTTATTATATAAGACCACTTTTAAACACATCTAAACAGGAAGTTTTGGACTACATAAAAGAAAATGAAATTCCTTTTGTAACAGATGAAACAAATGCAAGCAGTGAATATACAAGAAATTATTTAAGAAATGAGATTTTTCCATTAATTTTGAAAAAATGGCCAAATGTAACTACACAGTTAATCAATTTTAGCAAAGCGGTTGTTGAAGATGATAATTACATAAATAAAAACCTAAATGACGATGCAGTAATAATAGATAACAATGTGGCAAAAATTCCACTTTCATATTTTCTATATGACGATGCGCTCATAAACCGTATAATATTTAAAGCACTACATGGCATTGGAATAAACAAAGATATAGAACGCAAACATGTTGACGCAATAAAAGAATTGGCTCGCTTAAGCGAAAATGGCAAGCGTATTAGTTTGCCACTTGGCGTAACTGTTCACAAAGAGTATGAATATGTTACATTAACTTGCAAAACAATTCAAAAACCTGAGTTTTTTGTTGAGTTTAAAACTGGAACAATAAATGTGCCAATATTTGGCAAAATTATAACAAAAAGAGTTAGTGAATACCCTCAAAAGCCAAATATTTTGTATATTGACGCAAAAAAGCTTCCAAAAGATGCAATTTGGCGTTTTAGGAAAGATGGTGACATCTTTGAAAAATTTGGTGGCGGAACCAAAAAATTAAAGAGTTTTTTAATTGACAAAAAAATACCACAAAGAGAACGCGACCTAATTCCTGTGCTTGCATCTGGAAATGAAATTTATGTTGTAGCAGGCGTTGAAATATCTGATAAGGTTAAAATAGATGAACCTACAAAGTCTGCAATAAAAATTGAAGTAGAAAAAAATTAAGGCTTTAAGCCTTAATTTTTTTATGTACAGATATATGAATAAATGTTCATATTGCTTTTTGTATATCAAAGCCTTGCTTTGCGGTGGTTTAAAATTGTATGCTTTTTGCTTGAAATTAAAATAGCTTACAACTTTTTAAAAACGCTTTTTGTTTTAAATGCAGGTGAGGGCTTTTTATATATTTTTTTGTACTAACAAAGTTTTATTTTAATTTACTTATTAAATCAATTATTGTATGTTTGCTATCGTTTGATAGTTTTGAAAAATTATCAAGCATCTTTCTATCGTTTTCGTCAATGCTTGGGCAGAAAAATTCTGTTGTTGTAACATTTAAAACTTCTAAAATATCTAAAAGCAAGTCAATTGTTAGTTGAATTTCGCCATTTTCTATTCTATAAAAATATGTTTTAGAATGACCAAGTTCCATGCCTAATTTGTATGCAGTTATATTCTTTTTGTTTCTAAAATAACCAATTCTTGCCAATATTTCTGATTTTGATAAATTTTCCTTCATAATTTACACCTAGAGCAATTTTACCAAAATAAAACTGTACTATATTTCCGTATTATGTATATTATTTCCAAATATCGAATATTTTATCTTGTTTTTATTATCGTATTATGTAATACTTATAGTAAAGATTATCAAAATAGGTGGTATAGTGGTTCAATTATTAAAAAGCAAGAAAAAATTTAAGCAAGCAAAATGCAATTCAAAGATTTTTGTTTGTTCTTTTAAAAGCATCTTGAATAAGTGTGCAAAAGATATTTTGCAAACGCAATCAAATACAGGTGCTTTAAGTTTTAGGTGAGCAAATTTTAGGTGGCATTTTTTGAATAATTAAAATTTAAAATAATTTTATCTTTTAGTTTAAAAAATTTTTGGTTTGTGATAGAATGTACACATGAACATTTTAGACTCATTAAACGAAGAACAAAAACAAGCACTTTTAAGCATAGATGGTGCAAATTTAGTGTCTGCAGGGGCAGGCACTGGTAAAACAAGATTACTAACTCATAGAATAGCATATTTGATAGAGGAATTGCATGTTAATCCTTATAACATTTTGGCAATAACTTTTACTAACAAAGCCGCAAACGAAATGAAAACCAGAGTGGAGGCTTTGGTTGATGGTGGCAACAGGGTTTGGATATCCACTTTCCATAGCATGTGCGTGAGAATTTTAAGAGGAGATATAGATAAACTAGGGCAAGGCTATGACCGCAATTTTACTATATACTCAGACACCGACACAGAAAAAGTTGTTAAAGCAATTTTAAAAGATTTTGGAATAGAGGACGATGCTAAAAAGTTTATTTTTCATATTTCAAATTGCAAAAACAAAAATTATGATATTTTGACATATAAAAAAGAAAATGAATACTTAAGAGAGATTGACGAGGTTGTTAAGGTATATAACGAATATGACCGCAGATTAAAAGATTGCAACGCTTTGGACTTTGATGACCTTTTAACAAAAACTTTTCAACTTTTCAAAAATTGCCCAGATGTTTTGGAATTTTATGCAAGACGATTTGAATATGTTTTGGTTGACGAGTTTCAAGATACAAACAAAATTCAGTACGATTTAACAAAAATGTTATGCTCAGTTCATAAAAATTTGTTTGTTGTGGGCGATGAAGACCAGTCAATTTATTCTTGGCGTGGTGCAGATTTTACAAACATATTTAATATACAAAAAGATTTTGCAAACACTCATATTTTCAAATTGCAACAAAATTATAGATGCACAAAGGACATTTTGGATAAAGCCAACACTTTAATTGCATTAAACGATGAGCGTTTTGATAAAAAATTATGGACACAAAAAGAAGGCACCGAAAAAGTAGATTACAAAAATTATTATGACGAGCAAGAAGAGGCAACAAGTGTAGCAAGCACAATTTATTCAATTACGCAAAAATATGGTTATCATTATAGTGATATAGCAATTTTGGTGAGGCTTAACGCATTAACTCTTCCTTTTGAAGAAAAATTGCTTGCATATAACATTCCACACAAAATTTATGGTGGTTTTAAGTTCTTTGAGCGTTTGGAGATAAAAAATATCCTATCTTATCTTAGAATTTTTATTAATCCAAAAGATGAAGTGTCGCTTTTAAGAATTATCAATTTCCCAAAACGCGGAATTGGTGATGGTGCAATTGCTACATTAAAAGATATTGCAAACGAAAATGGCAAGTCTGTTTTAGACGTAATTTTGAACATTCAAGATTATCCTCAAGGCAAAAAGTTGGAATCAAAACTTGAGGCGTTTAAAGAAACATACAACAAACTATACGCCGACTATTTAAAGCAAAATTTGGACGATTTTGCAATAAATGTTATAGATGAGTTTAAAATTAGAGACGCTTTTCCAAAAGATAGTGACGACAGCACTGACAAACTTATGAACATTGACCAATTTGAAAACTCAATTAAAACCTATTCGGCAAACAATCCTGGGGCAACTCTTGCAGATTATTTAGAAAGTGTAACACTTCAAAGTGACATCGACACCATGGGGCAAGACGACAATGTTACGGTTGCCACCGTTCATGCGGTAAAAGGACTAGAATTTAAAGTTGTTTTTGTTGTAGGCATGGAAGAGGGAATTTTCCCACTTTCAAGAAGTTTAGAAAATCCAAAAGACTTGCAAGAAGAAAGACGCCTTGCCTATGTTGCATACACGCGTGCGGGTGAAAGATTATATGTTTCGTCTTGCACAACAAGATATTTATATGGCAAACGCAATTATGAAAGAGAAAGTCGCTTTATTGCAGAGGCAGGGCTTAGCAAACCAAAACCTAAAAAAGTTTATGAGTTTGATGATGATAATCCATTTGTTTCTGCAAAAAAATATGCTTATTCTAATGATTTTTCTAAAAAAACAAGCGTTTCTAGCTCAAATTCTGGATTTAATACAAAATCTAATAGTTTTTCAGCATTCATACCAAAGCCAAAAACTTCTAACTATGTAAACTTAAATGAGTCAAATAACACAGACACTTCAAAGTTTAAAGCGGGGCAAATAGTGGGGCATCCTAAGTTTGGTGTTGGCACAATTGTAAGCATCTCGTCTGACGGCAAATTTGCCGACATAAATTTTGGAGGCTTGGGCAAAAAAACTCTTATGCTTGAAATTGCACCATTAAAAATTATAAAAGGTTAAATTTTATGATAAAAGTTTCTAGATTTGTTAGCATTTTAATAAGTGTATTGTTTTTGTGGGCTATTATTGGTTTGTGCGTTTTGTTTAGGTATAAAATTGCATACGACTTTTCAAATATTCAAATAGAGCCAAAAAACATTAGCGGAATAAGCATTATGACCTACAATGTGAAATGCAATGAAAATTATGATTTTGGCAAAACAGGTTGGTATTATAGGGCAAAATATGTAGCACAAAATATAGAAGAAAATCAAGCAACAATAATTTGCTTGCAAGAAGTTAAAACTGAGCAATATGAATTTTTTAAAAATTGCCTAAAAGGATATAGCAGTGTTGTATTGTTTAGAGATAATTCTTGGCTAACAGAAAGCACTCCAATTTTTTACAAGAATGATTGTTTTGAGCTTGTTTCATCTGAGTCGTTTTGGCTTAGTGATACCCCATATGTGCAAAGCAACACTTGGGACGGAGCCTACACAAGAGTATGCTCAAGTGTAATTTTAAAAGAAAAAGCAACACAAAAACAATTTGCAGTTTTTAATACGCACTTAGATCATGTTTCTCAGGTTGCTCGCAGTAATGGTTTAAATTTAATAAAGTCAAAAATAGAAGCATTTTCTTTGCCTGCTCTTGTTACAGGTGATATGAATACGGTTAGCTCAAGTTCTGAAATTATATCTTTTAAAAATAACTTTGATGACCTTGGTGACATTTGGGGTGAAAGTGGTGGAACATTTAGTGGTGGTGCTGAAAATCATAACGCAAAAATTGATTTTATTTTTAAGTCAAAAAATCAATTTCAACTTTTAAATTATAAAACAATTAGCAAAACATTTAATGGCGTTTATGCAAGTGACCACTTTCCAATTTATGCAGAATTAGAATTATAAAAAAATAATAGAAAT
>CAVISZ010000156.1:0-7223 GCA_963645585.1 uncultured Eubacteriales bacterium | reverse complement strand
AATAAGAGGTGTAGTTTTGTCTGACGAAGGAAGCAACGCATATTTCCAAAATGCTCTTAAAAAGTACGGCATAATAGATAAACTAAAAGAAGCGGGAATGCAAGACGGCGACACAGTTGTAATTAAAGATATAAGCTTTGAATATAGCGAATAAAAAATAGTAAATAATTAAAAATTAGTAAACAATAACAAATTAAAGTGTTTGTTATTTAAGGAGAAAAAATATGATAACACCAAAACAAAGAGCAGTGCTAAGAAGTTTGTCTAACACACTAGACCCTGTTTTGCAAGTTGGCAAAGAGGGAATAACCGAGGGTACTAAAATGCAGGCAGAAGCACTTTTTGAAGCAAGAGAACTTTTTAAAATTAAAGTGTTAAAAAATTGTGATTTGTCGCAAAAAGAAATTGCTGACGAATTTGCAAAAATGTTCAATTGTGAAGTTGTGCAGGTTATTGGCAATAAAATATCTGTTTATAGACGTTCTAAAAGAAACAACATTCACCACATAGAATTGCCATAGGCTAGCAAATTAGGTCAAAATCTTTTTCGGGCGTTTTAAAATTAAAGTTAATTTGGCAAATTATAGCACAAATCAAAAGAATGCTCGCAACAATCAAATAATAAATTTTATATACCACAAAAAAACTCGCAAAGCACATAAAAAGTGCCGAAATTACATAACTGCGGGTTCTTTTTTTATCAAACGATAACAAAAGTATTTGCTTTGCAGTGCTTTTAATTTTGGGCTTAGATTTAACAGTAATTTCAGGATAAAACTCGTAATATTTTAATAACTTGTAATATGTTTGCTTGTAGTCTAAAACAATTGTTTCACACTTAAACATTTCAAGGCATTTTAAAATAGCATTGTCATAACTATTGCAAAGCACAACAATCTTTTTTACATTTTTCTTGTTTATGGAATTGTAAATATCAATTAACGTGTCACAGTTTAAAATAGACATTTTAAAATAAGGGTACAAAATAACATCTTTCTCGTTAGTAACACGCACATAGTCTTTGTGTTTTTGTGCAGAGTGTTTTTGCAAACAAAGAGAATAAAAAAAGTTAATTAGTTTGCTTCTTTCCATAAAAATAAAAGTGTTTTTAATGTCCTCAATGTGCTGATTTTCTTCTAAAACGGGCTTGGTCTTTTTTATTTTCTTTTTAGAGAAAAAACTAAAAAGAATTATTGTAACAATGGTTGCTATAGCACTTATAGTTATGGCAAGCCAAACTGTTCTAATAAAGTATAAACTCCAAATTAAATTTAAAATAAAAAGCAGAGCAAATTTAAAAATTGTGTCAACAATCACATATAAAGATATTTTTTTCATATAAATATTTTTGACGAATATATCAAATACAAACCGCCATTGTTGACAATAAATGTAAAATTTAGTAAAATAACATTAGAGGATTATATGGAAACACTAGAGCTTGCCAGATTTTTTGCAGATTTCTTAAGCAAAAACAATGCAAAAAAAACTGAAATAATTAACACAAAAAGTAGCAATATTTTTGACTATTTGGTTGTTTGCACGTCCGAAAACAAACTTCACGCACAAATGCTTTTGGTTGAACTTTTAGACTATGCAAAACACGAGTTTAACCAAATAAATAGCGGTTTAGAGGGCTATAAAAAAGCCGATTGGATAATTGCAGATTTTGGCAAGGTTGCAGTTCATATTTTTTCAGAAAAAGCCCGCAACAAATTCAACATGGAAAAATTGTGGAAATAGCAGTTAAATAGCGGTGTAAAATTCAAAAATGACTATTGACATCGAGGGGGTTATAGTATATAATCTAAACGAAATTTAAAGGAGGGTTGGAGTAAATGAGCAAAATTATTAATAAAAAAGACCATAAACTTCGTAGATTCTTTATTGGTATGGCAATCGCAACAGCCGTTGCAGTTGCTGGTGTTATTGGTGTAACTGCGTTTTTACCAATTCCTAACATGCTTTTGTCAGGCATTGGCTTGTTGGTTGCTGGTATTTGTGCAGGCATTACCATTGGTGTTGGCGTAAACTATGCTAATCAAGTTAGAGTAAGCAAAGCAAGCAAATCCGCAAGTTTAAAAACTATGGAAAAAATTGCTGAGGCAGACAAAGACCCTGCAAATACTTATACTGCAAAACAAAAAACAAAAATGGTTAAAACTTTGGCAAAAGCTAACTTAAAATTGTGCAAAATTGACGGTTGCCCAATCTGTGGTAAATATAGTTACTTGGGCGAAGGTGGAAGCGTTAAATCAAACGAAGAGTTTAACCGCATAGATAACTATGACATGCTTAGCAAAGTTGGCGACAAAAAACAAGACAAAAAATTGCAAAAAATCACACAAAAAAGAAATTTGCCTGCAAGTGCAGTTAAATCAAATTTGCAACGCTGGACAATGTCTTATGATAACTTTATAGAAGGCGCACAAATATATGATAGACGTACAGAAATTGCATGCTTTAAAGATTCAACTGTTCATAACTTTGAGTCTATTGCAAAAAAACAACCTGTAACAAAAGATGTTGGTGGTGTTGTTATCGTTTCACTTAATGGTGACACAAAACAAACTTATGCAAGAGTTACAGACTTAAGCGTTTTGGGCAATGTAAGCAACTTAATGCTTAGAGACGTTTATGATAGATGTTTAGAAAAAACAGAGAGCGAAGCAGAAAACATGTTCCCAATCAAAGTTTCTAAATATGTGTTCGATAAAAACGCAAACGCAAAAGACGAAGGTCGTCCAATTGAAATAGATTCTTTAAGCAAATTAAAAGACATTTTAGGTGTTTCTTCAGAAGTTGAAAAATAGTTAAAAAGTTTAAAACGTATTTTAATTAATATCTAAAATAAAAAATTGTAAAACAAAAAGGCAAAATTGGTGTGCTTCCAATTTTGCCTTTTTTAGCGTCAAAACTTAACATTTCTTGAATAAAGTAACCATTCGTTATTTATGCTTATGTCTGCTTTGAGCATTCTTAAAAGACTGCATTTTTTGTGCTTTTTCTTGCTTTAATCATTGACTTATGTGCTTCAAGATTGTTGACAATTTTGCTCTTTTGTTTTAGTATATTGTAAAAGAAAAAGGAGGCAAAAATATGCTATGTGAAAACTGTGGCACAAAAGATGCAACAAGCATATTTATGTCTCCAAAACATAACAAACTTTTGTATTTGTGTGGCTCGTGTTACAGAAAACTCAATAATGATGTAGAACTAGAACAATTTGCACAAAGTCAAGCAAACCTTGTTAGTTTAAAAACTGCTTGCCCTAACTGCGGAGAAACTTTTGAGGAATTTAAAAGTTCTGGGCTGTTTGGTTGCGAGTGTTGCTATGACGCATTTGGTGAATATTTAAAAAACAATTTTTTAAGTCAATTTAAAGAACAAAAATATTTAGGCAAAAAGCCAAACGCCTTTTATATAGACAAGCAAATTAAAGAACTAGAACAAATGGTGGAAATTTGTTTAAAAAATGGCAATCTTCAAAAGGCAACAAAGTATGGTTTAGAAATACAAAAACTAAAGGAGCAAAGCTATGGAAAACTGTAAAAATGTACTTTCTTGCTCAATTAGTTATAGGCGAAATATAAAGGACATGCCGTTTGTTAAACTTTTAACAGATTCCGAGCAGGCAATTGGAGTTACACGTTCTTTAAGCGAAATCTTTGGTGACGATTTTGAATTTAAGGCACTGAAAAATATTCCTTTAAACGAGTGCAAAATTTTGGAAGAAGAGGGCGTTATTACACCTGAACTTATAGACAATAAAGATATTTCCGCGTACGGAAAAAGTTATTTGGCTAATAATATTTTGCTCATAAACGAACAGGACCATATTAGAATAAAATCTCAATCTATAGGTTTTGATTTAGAAAAGTGTTATCAAGAAGCAAACAAAATTGACGATAAAATTCTTGATAAATTAGAAATGTCTTTTTCTACTGAGTTTGGCTTTTTAACATCCAATCCAAACCTTTGTGGAACAGGTATGCAAATAGAAGTGCTTTTGTTTTTGCCCGCTCTTGCATATAGCCAAAAACTAGACAAAATTTCACAAGATTTGCTCAAAAATCAAATTGTTTTGTCAGATATACATGGCAATACTCAAAACATAACTTGTCCTTTTTGTAAAATTTATAACAAATTCACTTTTGGTTTTAAAGAAAGCGAGTTTGCTGAAAATATCAATAGTTTTGTAAAAAAAATTGTAGAACTCGAAACATCTGAAGAAAATAATATTTTTGAATTTTCCGCTAGCCACTTGGTTGACTGCATTTTTAGAAACTATGGACTGCTTGGCAATGCCTATAGATTAGACTATGCCGAAACCATAAACGCACTTGGCTATGTTCTTTGGGGCATAAATTTAAAAGTGCTAAAATTGAAAAAACAATTTGATATTTTAGATATAATGTGTAAAATAAAAGAAAATCATTTAAATAGCGATAACCTAAACCCAAAAGAAATAGAAAAAAAACGAGCAAGACAAATCTCACAAATTTTAATAAGTTCAGTATTAAAAGGAGAAGTTGATGTTTAATACTTCAAGCGATAACTTAAGCAAGGTAATAAAAAATGCGGGCAAAATAGCTATGGAACTGGGTGGCAACCAAGTGGGCACAGAGCATATTTTGTATGGACTAACAACAGTAAAAGACTGCATGGCAAATAAAATTCTTGCAGAGTATGGCGTTAATAGTTCAAGTCTAAAAGAAATTTTAACATCAGAAGAAATGCCCGAAAAAGTGCTTGCGGGAGTTGATGTTGAATTAACACCCAAAAGCAAAGAAATTCTTGCTACCGCAAAACAGGTTGCTCTGCAACTAAATCATAACTTTGTTGGCACCGAACACTTGCTTTTTGCTCTTTTGGTCAATAACGGAACTTACGCGGTTAAACTTTTAACCGTTTCGTTTAAAATAAACTTAACTGAAATTAAGTCAAAAGTGTTAATATCTTTGCAAAGTGTAAGCAGTGACGATGATATTTTAGATAACCAAAACCGAAGCATGCTCCCAGACAAGCTTTTAGAAATGGGAAGCGATATAACGTTAAAAGCACGCCAAGGCAAAATTGACCCAATAATTGGCAGGGAGCCAGAAATAGAAAGAATTATTGAAATTTTGTGCCGAAAAACTAAAAATAATCCAATTTTAATAGGCGAGGCGGGCGTTGGAAAAACCGCAGTTGTAGAAGGTCTTGCACAAAAAATTGTCAATGGTGATGTGCCAGAAATTTTAAAAGACAAAATTGTGTACTCGCTAGAAATTGGCGGGCTAATGGCTGGCACTAAATATCGCGGGAGCATGGAAGAAAAACTAAAAGACGCAATCGACACCATTATTGCCAGCCAAAATATTATTGTCTTTATTGACGAAATCCACACAATTGCACAAGCAGGTTCAAAAGAGGGCGAGGTTAGCCCGTCAGATATGTTAAAACCATATCTTTCTAGGGGCGAACTTCAAACAATTGGTGCAACCACAACCGATGAATATAGAAAATATATAGAAAAAGATAGAGCACTCGAACGCCGTTTTCAACCAATAATGGTCAACCCTCCAACCAAGGAGCAAACCATAGAAATTTTAAAAGGGCTTAGAGATAACTACGAGTCTTTTCATAAAGTTAAAATAACCAACTCCGCCATAGAGTCCGCGGTTAATTTAAGCGATAGATATATTCCCGATAGAAGTTTGCCCGATAAGGCAATCGATTTAATTGATGAGGCGTCTGCAAGGGCAAGAGTGGCATGCTCCACACGCCCAAACGAGTTAAAAGAAAAAGAAGAGCGTTTAAGAACTCTTATTGCAAATAAAAACGAGTATAACATTGCTAGAAATTATGATGCAGTTGCACGCTTAAGCGAACAAATAGCAAGCTTAAATAGCGAGATTTGTGAGCTTAGAGAAAAGTTTGACAAAAACCAAAACAGATGTATTGTCGCCAATGACATCGCGGAAATTGTTGCAAAATGGACGGGCGTTCCAGTAACCAAACTCACCGAAACCGAAAAAGAAAAACTGTTGAATTTAGAACAAATTTTGCATAAACGCGTTGTAGGGCAAGACGAGGCAATAAATAGCGTTTGTAGAGCAATCAGAAGGTCTCGCGTTGGCATGGGCGATGCAAACAGACCAATAGGCTCGTTCATATTTATGGGGCAAACAGGTGTTGGAAAAACAGAACTAACAAAAGCACTTGCCGAGGCAATGTTTGACAATGAGGATAGCATAATAAGGCTAGATATGAGCGAATATATGGAACCTCATACTGTGTCAAAATTAATCGGTGCTCCTCCAGGCTATGAGGGCTATGATGAGGGCGGTCAACTAACAGAGCAGGTAAGAAGAAAACCATACTCAGTTGTGCTTTTTGACGAAATAGAAAAGGCACATCCTGACATTTTTAATACTTTGCTTCAAATTTTAGATGATGGCAGATTGACTGACGGACAGGGCAGAACAGTTAGTTTTAGAAACACAATAATAATAATGACATCAAATTTGGGAAGTCAACAGGCAATGCAGTGCCTTGATGAGTGCGATGATGAAATGCGTGCAAAATCAATATATTTAGAAGCATTAAGAAAACACTTTAAACCAGAGTTTGTAAATAGAATAGATGTTGTTTGTATTTTCCACCCATTAACCATTCAAGACTTAACAAAAATTGCAACAATCATGGTTGCAAACATAAATAAACGCTTAAATCGTCAAGATTTAACACTAAAACTGACCGAAAACGCTCTTGATTATATAATAGACAACGGCGTTGATACTCGTTATGGTGCACGTCCTTTAAAACGCTATATAACTCAAGAAATAGAGGACAAAATTGCTGAAAAAATACTTTTGGGCGAACTAGAAAAAACAGGAACAATTATAATAGACGTAAACGGCAATGGCTTGACATTTGAAAACTAGAAATGAACTCAATCTGTTGCAAGCTCGGCAAAGCAGAACAAATTATGAATTAAGATTGATAAATGATTGTCAGATATTAAACACTTTGAAAATTAAATTCAAGGTGTTTTTTATATGCAACTTAGTTAAAAGTAGCATAGTGAAAAATTTGCATAAATCTTTGCTCCCTGTCAGGGGAGCTGGCACGCTTTCTGCGTGACTGAGGGGGTTATCCTGCCTTATAGAAATAATGTGAGTGCTATTTATAAATTTTTGTTGTGGTTGAAAATATACTCATTTAAAAATAAACTTATT
>CAVISZ010000155.1:0-4936 GCA_963645585.1 uncultured Eubacteriales bacterium | reverse complement strand
CTATTTTGCCTCCTTGGTTATGGTTGGAATAAGAGTACACATTTGTTCCAACAATCGCTTTTAATTCTGCCCCCTCGTTTAGGGCTTTTGCTTTTTTAATGGCATCGTCTTTTGCCTGCTTTAAAGCCTCACTGTACATGTTCTCTTCGTTTTCCATGCCATAGTTTAAGCCATAAAAACTTATTTCGCCATTTTGTGCAACTGTCTTTATAATCTCGTTGGTGTGCTCTAAGTCGGTTGTTTTGACGCTAAAACTGCACGAATAATCATAGGCTTTAAATGAGTCTCTGTAAACAGGATAGCAAGAGGTGTAGGTTATAAACACAACATTATTGTCGTTTATGCCTTTTACATCACTGCAAACTTTGTCATAGGCACTGTTAATTTTTGTTTGACCTTGGTCAAACTCCTGCTCGGTTAAAGACAAATTAAAATTTAGCACGCAAAAGTCAGGCTCTGCAAAAACCTTGCTGTTGCCCTCAACAATAATCATCTGCAAATTATCTTCTGCGTAAACATCTGCATTTTTAATGCAAAATATTGATAGTCCAACCAAAATTGCAAGCAAACAAATAAATAATTTTTTCATAATTTTTTTACCCCTAAATTATTGTGCATTTAATTGTTAAAAAAATTCATTAAAAATATGTCAAAAAATTAATTATTTATTGTTAATTAATAATTTTTTGTAAATAGATTTAATTAATTTATTATTTGCTCTTTATTTTTTAAATAATTTGTGATATATTTTTTTCGGAAGGTAAATTATGAGTAAAATTTATAAACATTATAAACAAAGATTAATTGAAATAAGCGGTAAAAATAGAAGTTTATTCTCTAAAAAAATATCTAGCAAAATAAGTTATGATATTGGAGGACTTTTTGCAAAAGATGAAAAAATTGCAAGTTCGCTTATAGATTTTTTATGGACAGGCAAAAAGCGTGAGTTTGAATTAATCGGCAAAGATGAGAAAGGTTTAATATATAACAACTTAGATGTAGAAAGTAAATTAAACAAATATAAAACAACCTTTGTTGACGAAAACGGCGAAGAAAAAATTGACTATTTAAAAATTGAAAGAGTCCGCAAGCAAGAACTCAAAAAAATGATGATTCACGAAATAAATAGTTTAAAACAAATCAAGCGTGAAATAGATGAGTTAGAGCGTGAAACAGGAAGATATGAAATGTATGTTGGCTATCCTTTTGTAGAAGGATACATCAACAAAGACCTAGCAGTAAGAGCGCCTCTTGTTTTGTTCCCTGTTACAATAAATGTAGAAAACGAAACCACTGCCAGCATAGAACTTTTATCTAATGAAACAATCAAACTCAACAAGGTGCTTTTGTTTGCCTACGCCACTCAAAAAAGATTGAATGTTGACGAGTTAGAAACCGACTATGACGACTTAAAATCAAACGGCTTAAAAAATGTTGCCGATGTGGTTGAGTACTTAAAAAAATTCGGCTTTAACATTCAATACACTCCAGAAAGCGAGTTTTGTGCATTCAGCACTGCCGACCCTAAATTTGGAAGTTCATTAGAAGTTAAAAATTACTGCGTTCTTGGCAGATTCCCTTTAACAAATAGCATATATAACGACTATGACGTTTTGGAGAAAAAGCAATTAACAACTCCTGCCATAGATGAATTGTTGTTTGCAAAACAACCTAAAAAAAGCAAAAAAATAACCGAGCAAATATATCCTGTAAGTTCGCTAGACTATGCACAACAAGAAACAATTAAAAACCTAAACAAAAATGCCAACATGGTTATTTATGGACCTCCAGGAACAGGTAAAAGTCAAACCATTGTTAATGTAATAACCGATGCACTCACAAAAGGCAAAAATGTGCTTGTTGTAAGTCAAAAAAAGGCTGCTCTTGATGTTGTATATAATCGTCTTGCCAATTTAAATCAAAAGGCAATGCTAATTTCCGATAGCGACAAAGCAAAAGCGGAGTTCTATCAAAAAGCCAAAGAAGAGCACGAAAACCTAATGCAAATTGAGCCAACTGCATCCTACGAGCAACACGCAAAGTTAGATGAGCAAATAGCCAAAGAAGTGTCTGACTTAAAAACAATTAACTGTGTTTTGTTTAAAAGACAACCATATGGACTTACTTTGCAACAAATGTACGCAAACAGTGAAATAATCGGCAAAAACAGCAAAGACTATTCATATTTTCAAAACATGCAACAAAACCCAGAAATTATGGCAATGGATTTTGCAACAATAACCGAGGCTCAAAAGCGTATAAAAGATAAAAAGAAAGATAATTTGTATTTTCAATTCTTAGAGAAAAAGCAAATTAATCCGCTAATAGATTACATCAAAAGTGATATAGATATTCACGCATTAAATCAAGCACAAAACTTAATTAAAAATGTCACATCAAGCAAATTTATTCCATTTGACATGACAAAACGCCCATACGCTCGCGACATTTTAAGTTATTACTTAGAGCATAATCAAAGCGAAGAAATTAATTACAAACCTTTAACAAAATACATAGCAACCACTCAAAATCCAAAACTTTATACAAAACTTGGAGTTAGTCATTTTGTTTTGCCAATGTATCCATTTGTTAAAAACAAAACTAACAAACTAGAAAAAGAAATAGAAAGCACCTTTACCCAAACTTTGAACGACTTAAAAGAATACATATCAGGTTACGATATTTTAGAAAAAGTGTTGGAGCCAAAAGGCTATTTGCTAACGCTAGATAATATTGTAAGTGGCAACACAATGTATTTAAAAATGCTTGGCAATGCTCTTGCCGAATATGTAGAAATTAGAGACATTAATTTGTGCTTAAAAGAGCTTTCAGATGCTGAGCGTGCAATTTTAAAATTTGCATATAAAAATGCAGACAACTTTAAAACATTTAAATATATTGTAGACAGAATTGTAATTTTTAGAACATACAACGAGGTTATCCGCCAAGAAAACGAGCACAAAGATGACTTGTCTAAACTTGCCGATTTTGCAAACATTCGCAACCGTATTTTAAGTTTAAAAGATGAGCAACTTGTTTTAAACAAACAATTGTGTTATGAAAAAAATGTCAATGACTACAAAACATTGTTTGAGCAAAATCCAGAAAAAAGCAAAAACTTTTTGTATCAAATATCTAAACAACAAAATTTATGGCCAATTAGAAAGTGCATGCAGGTGTATAAAGACTATCTTTTAAAATTGTTCCCATGCTTTTTGCTAAGCCCAGAAATTGCAAGTCAAATTTTGCCACTAGAAAAAGAATTGTTTGACTATGTTGTGTTTGATGAGGCATCTCAGGTGTTTGTTGAAAATACTTTGCCTTGCATATATCGTGGCAAAAACATTGTTGTTGCAGGTGATAACAAACAACTTCGCCCAACGGCAACATTCTTAAAAAGATATATGGGCAATGATGATATTGACGAGTTGGACTACTCAACTCAGGCGGCACTAGAGGTAGAAAGTTTGTTAGACCTTGCAACAAGCAGATATTTTAGCAGTAACCTAACATATCACTACAGAAGCCGTAGCGAGGCACTTATCAACTTCTCAAACTATGCGTTCTATTCTAAAAAGTTGCAAATCGCGCCAGATATTTCAAAAAACGGCAAAGACCGCCCAATTGAAAGAATTAAAGTTGACGGCAAGTGGATAAACACTCGCAACGAAAAAGAAGCGTCTAGCGTTGTTGCACTTTTGGATAAATTGCTAAAAGACAAAAAACGCAAGGGCAGTATTGGAATTATCACATTCAATATTGAGCAAGAAAATGCAATTGAGGACGAAATAGATAAACTAGCATCAAAAGACCCAGAGTTTAGAAACGCACTTCTTTTGGAACAAAACAGAAAAGAGAATGGCGAGGACATAAGCTTGTTTGTTAAAAATCTAGAGAATGTTCAAGGTGACGAGCGTGACATAATAATCTTCTCTACAGGTTATGCACAGAACGAATACGGAAAAGTTGTTGCACGTTTTGGTTCACTCTCTAACGAGGGCGGAGAAAATCGTTTGAATGTTGCAATAACTCGTGCAAAACAAAAAATATATGTTGTTACTAGCATAGAACCAGAAGAGTTAAATGTTGCTGGTTCAAAAAATATGGGACCAAAACTCTTTAAAGAATATTTGCGTTATGTAAGAGCGGTGTCTAATGGCAATAAACTAGAAACAAAAATAATTTTAGAGAACTTGCTTCCTGATAAACAATTGGTTGCAACCGACTTAAACGAAAAAATGGTTGCCGAGATGGAACAACTTTTAAAAGAAGAGGGCTTTACTGTAGAAAAGAACATTGGCAATGCAGACTATAAACTTCCTCTTGCAATATACAACAAACGCAAAGATAGGTTCGTTTTGGGCATTGAATTTGATTACTCTGCACGTGACGCAAGCGATAGCATTTTGGAGCGTGATGTTTATCATCCAACATTCTTGAGCAGTCGTGGCTGGAACATTTACAGAGTTTGGAGCCGTGATTGGTGGCTAAACAAAACAAAAGTAATAAACGCTATAAAGAAAAAAATAGACAAAATAGAAAAGGTATCAGTTTAGCAATTGGAGATAAAACATGAGAGAATACAATAAACTTGTGCGAGATAACATTCCAGAAATAATTAAGTTAAAAGGCGAAACACCAATTACAAGAGAGTTGAGTTTAGAAGAATATAAACTTGCTCTAGAAGAAAAATTAAAGGAAGAGTGCAAAGAGGTTATTGGTGCTAGTGGAGCCGACAGAGTAGAAGAACTTGCAGATGTTTTAGAAATTTTAAAAGCACTTGCAAAACTAGAAAATGCGTCCTTGCAAGATGTAATTAAAATGGCAGACCAAAAGAATGCAAAACGCGGTGCTTTTGAAAAAAGAATATTCTTAGAAAAAGTTATAGAAAAATAACCTTAAAATCAATTTAAATATAAAATATAAAATATAAAAT
>CAVISZ010000154.1:0-3590 GCA_963645585.1 uncultured Eubacteriales bacterium | reverse complement strand
ATCATATATTCTCCTAATAATTAAAGTGTCACTTACCTTTTTAAACCTTTTTGATAAAACTTAAAATTTGGTCAACACTCTGTTCTATTGTGGCGTTTGATGTGTCTATTATAATTGCATTTTCAGGGCAAACTAAAGGACTAAACTTTCTTGTTGAATCTAAATAATCTCTGTTTTCTAAAGATTTTATAACATCTTGCAATGAAATTTTTTGCCCTAAACGTTCCAAATCAAAAAGACGTCTATTTGCCCGCACATTTATATCGCATTTAACAAAAAATTTGTAGTCTGCGTTTGGAAAAACATGAGAACCAACATCTCTGCCTTCAACCACAATGTTGTTAGTACTTGCATATTCGTGTTGAATGTTGGTTATCTTTTCTCTTATAATCAAAACTTGAGAAAAAAGTGACACATTCTGTTGTACAACCTGAGTGCTAACAAATGGCGTATAATCAATTTTATCAATATAAACATGTTGTTCATCGTTTACAAAGAACAGTTCGATATTTATTTTATCAAGATGTGTTTTGATTTTTTCTATTTCTGTGCTTGAAACATCATGGCTGATAAAATAATAAGTAATTGCCCTATAAATCATGCCTGAATTTAAATATTTAAAACCAAGCTTTTTAGAAACTAATTGTGCTAAAGTGCTTTTGCCTGTCCCAGATTGCCCATCAAAGGTTATTATCATAAAATTAGCCTTTTAAACCGCGTGCTTGTCTATCCATATTTTCAACTACAATATCGCTTATTTCACCAAGAGATGCACAATATTCTAGAACTTTCCAAGGTTCGTTTGTATGAAAGTGAATTTTGATTAATTCGCTATCACCAACACAAATTAAACAATCTCCTTTAAAGTTGTTTATAAAATAATCTCTTATTTTTTCATCATCTAAATTTTTTCCGTCAATCAATAACTGAGTATCAAAAATATATTCAATCATAAAAATCCTCCATGAGATATAATATCAACAATGCTGAAAAAAGTAAAATGATTTGCAAAATTGCTAAATAAAAACTCTAACCTAGTATTGAAGTTCCTGCAACATAGCCAGTTGAAAAGGCAATTTGCAAGTTAAAACCACCAGTTAAAGCATCAACATCTAAAACTTCACCAGCAAAATACAACCCATTAACAATCTTGCTCTCCATTGTTTTTGGGTTAATTTCTTTTATATTCACTCCACCGCTTGTTATTATTCCATAGTCCAACTTGTCTAAGCTTTTATAACTTAAATTAAATTGTTTTAGAGTTGATGCTATTAAATCTATTTGTTTTTCAGTTAAACTTTTAACACGCAAAGTTTCAATAATTTGGCACTTATTTAAAAAGTGTTTTACCAAAGATTTAGGAAGCAATCCCGCCATTAAGGTAGATACTTGCATTGACTTATTTGCTTCAATATCTCTATTTATTCGAGCAACAATTTGTTCTGTTGTTAAAGCTGGCTTAAAGTCAATTGCAAGTGAAATATTTTCATAGCAATTTATGTACGAACTTAATGTTAAAACTATAGGTCCGCTTATGCCATTAGATGTAAACAACATCTCACCAAAAAATTCTTTAAACTTTTTACCACTGATATATGAAATTAATTTAACATTTTTCAAACTCAAGCCTTGTAAGTCTTTTATATAGTTGTCATTTAAAACAATTGGAACAAGTCCAGCTTTACATTTTGTAACTGAATGACCTAAAGTTTTGGCAAATTTATAACCATCACCAGTTGAACCTGTAGCACTGTAAGTAACACCGCCTGTACAACATATTGTGGCATCGTAATTATTATACTTACCAAATGATGTTGCTATGCAAAATTTGTCATCAATTTTTGTTATTGCTTCTACTTTGTGTTTAAGATATATGTTAACATGGTTTATATTCAAGAATTTTGTTAAAGCACTTATTATATCGCTTGACTTATCCGAACAAGGGAAAGCTCTGTTACCTCTTTCAATTTTTATTGGGGTGCCCAAATCCTCAAAAAATTTGATAGTATCTTGACTATCAAATTTGTTAATTGCTCCATACAAAAATTTTGAATTGTTCACAACGTTTGCCAAAAAAGTTTCGTGGTCACATGCGTTGGTTACATTACATCTGCCTTTGCCAGTTATGTAGATTTTTTTGCCTAATTTTTCGTTTGCTTCAAACAAGTCTACTTGATTGCCATTTTGTGCACAAAATCCAGCGGCTATCATACCACTTGCACCACCACCAATTACTGCAACTCTCATCTTTTGACCTCAAAAATGCTATAAAGCTCTTTTTCTGTTAATTCTCTATATTTTCCTCTCTCTAAACCGCCTAGTTTTAAGCCTCCAATAGCCACACGTTTTAACAAAATTATATTTTTGCCAATAGCCTCGAACATTCTTCTTATTTGTCTATTCTTACCTTCATCTATAATAACAGATAGTCTTGCAGTTTTTGCGTCTTTTGATAAAAGTTCAACTTTTGCACTTGGCATTCTAACACCATTCTCAACAACTCCTGCTCTTAAAACAGCCAATTCGCCTTCGGTGATTGTTCCTTCGATTGTAACAATGTATTCTTTTTCAACATGGTTAGATGGGTGTGTCAATTTGTTTGCAAAATCACCATCATTAGTTAAAAGTAATAACCCTTCACTGTTATAATCTAGTCTGCCAACAGAAAATACTCTTTGGTTGACTTTTACAATATCATAAATGGTTTTTCTGCCTTTTTCATCATTAGCGGAACAAATGTAACCTTTTGGTTTGTTAAATTTGTAATATACATAACTATTTGGAAGTTTAACTTCTTTTTCCATAAAAACTACTTTGTCTTTTTTTATATCAACATCGGCACTTAAAACTGTAACAACTTTGCCATTGATTTTTACATCACCATTTAAAACATATGTTTCTACTTTTCTTCTTGATCCAACTCCACACAAAGCTAGATATTTGTTAATTCTCATTTTTACCAACTGGAAAGTATATCTTTTATACTACTCCAAACTCCTATTTTTTGTATACTATCCATAGTATATATTTTTTCGGAAAATAGCAAGTAATTATCTAAATATATTTTAATGTTTCCAACAACTTGACCTTTTTGAATAGGTGCTTCTATGCTATTTGGCAATTCATACTTAAATATTATTCTTGTCAATTCATCATCTGTTAATGGATAACTAAAACCTTTTTTAGAAAATGTTTTAACATATTGCTCTTTCCCATTTAGCACTTGTATTTTTCTTGATTGGTTATAGTTATTTAACAAATTGTATATTTTATAATCTTTATAAGCCATATTGATATGCTCTGAACTTTCTTCAAACATTGGTCCACAGTTCAAAACAACGCATATTGTTCTAAAATTATCTTTTTGGCACGCACTAACCAAACAACGTCCTGCGTTGTTAGTAAAACCTGTTTTTACACCTAGGCACCCGTCAAGTATGTTTAATAATTTATTTTTATTTTTTAAATATCTATATGTACCTTCAGAGCTACCTCTTATTCTTGTGTATTTTGTAGTAACAATCTCTTTAAATACATCGTTTTCTAGAGCTTTTGCGGTAATTAATGCCAAATCATAAGCGGTTGTATAG
>CAVISZ010000153.1:0-3914 GCA_963645585.1 uncultured Eubacteriales bacterium | reverse complement strand
TACTCAAATTAATGGTAGGACAATTTCTGACGATGGAGATTCAACAAATAAAGAGAGAGCATGCACCACCACTAAGGCACAAAACCTATGGCTCTTATCAGAAGATGAATTAGACCTATTAAATGGCGGAGAGTCAGTAAAATCATATTATGAAGGTGGAAGCAAGCTTACTTACTACAAGAATATCTTGGCACTAGACGGTGCCACATCCTCATCTTTGGCGCAGTGGTGGCTTCGTACGCCTGACACTTTCGGTGATTTTTACGTGTTCAGCGTGTACATCAGTGTCAACGACGACTTCCGTGTGGACTCCGAACGCAGTGTCCGACCGGCTTTCCGGATCACAGTTTAACAATTTAATACAACAAAAAAGATTGGCGGTGGGCTTTTTAAAGCCTTAAACCAATCTTTTTTTAAAGCATGCCAAAAATTCTTTATTGCCTGCAGTGCCTTTAATTGGGGAGTCACACGAGCCTAAAAAGATAAAGTCGTTTTGGGTAAAGGTGTGAATAATGTCTTGCTTTATTTTTTCTTGCAGACTAGAATCTTTTATAATTCCATGTGTTTTTTGAGCAATTTCTTTTCCGCATTCAAATTGAGGTTTAATTAAAGTTATAAGCAGTGCATTTGGTGGCAAAACTTCTTTAAATTTGGGAATCAAAAGTTTTAAAGAAATAAACGAGCAGTCGCATACTGCAAGGTCAATTTTGTCATCAAGATGTGCAAGAGTTCTAAAATCGGTTTGCTCCAAATTTACAACTTTGGGGTTGTTTTTAATTTTTGGGTTTAGTTGGTTTGTTCCAACATCAACTGCGTACACTTTTAAAGCACCGTTTTGCAGAGCAAAGTCAGAAAAGCCTCCCGTTGACGCACCAACATCTAGCACTATTTTTTGACTAAAATCTAGGTTAAATTCTTGGCTTGCTTTTTCTAATTTTAGCCCTGCACGTGAGACGTATTTTAATGTTTCGCCAACAATGTTAATTTTTGGATCATCGGTAAATTTTTCGCCAGGCTTAGAGCACACTTTGCCGTTTACTTCAATTATTCCGCTTAAAACCGCCTCTTTTGCTTTTTCTCTTGTTACAAAAAGTCCTTTTTCAAATAGTAGCACATCTAATCTTTTCATGTGGTGTATTATATCATAAATTAAACGCAATTGTTTGATTTTTTGCAAAAATTTAATTAAAATATACAAAAAAGATAAAAATGTATAGGAGAATATATGTCAAATATTTTTGCAATAATGTTAACAGTTTTTGTTATAGGCATTACAATTGCGTCTGTGATTATAAAAGTGATTGTTAAAGTGATGTCGGGGGTAAGAGAGGTAAAAAAAATGACAGGTTCTAGTAGCAAAAAAGTAGACACCTCAATTTACGACTATAAAATTGAAGTAAAGTGCGAATATTGTGGCACAATAAATGATGAAAAATCGGGCAAATGCACTGCTTGTGGTGCACCCTTAAAGCATGATTAAAAAGGAGTAAAACAATGGTTACTTTGGTTATAATGGACGGCTTTGGAATTAGGCAAAAAAAAGAGGGGAATGCAGTTAAAATTCAAGGGACTCCCAATTTAAAAGAATTACAAAAAAAATTCCCACACACATTAATCTCTGCAAGCGGAGTTGATGTTGGGCTAAAAGCGGGGCAAATGGGCAACAGTGAGGTTGGGCATTTAAACCTTGGAGCGGGCAGGGTTGTTTTTCAGGACCTTTCACGCATTGACAATTCAATTAAAGATAAAAGCTTTTTTGAAAACAAAGTTTTAATTAATGCTGTTGAGCATGCAAACAAAAATAAAAGCACATTGCACATCATGGGGCTATGTTCAAATGGTGGGGTGCATTCACATATTGACCACTTAAAGGCACTAATAGACCTAAGTCAAAACTTAAATTGCAAAGATGTTGTTTTGCATTTATTTTTGGACGGGCGTGACACGCATATAAATAGCGGGCTTGGTTTTGTGAGTGACATTGACCAATATATTAAAGATAAAAATGTTGTTATTGGTTCGCTTTGTGGGCGAGTTTATGCCATGGATAGAGAACGCCGTTTTGACCGCATAGAAAAGGCATACAACATGCTAACCCAAAATGGCAAAGGCAAAATAGATTATAAAGAAGCATTTAAAAAAAGTTATTCAAGTGGTGTTTACGATGAGTTTTTTTTGCCAACAAAGTTAAAAGATTTTAAGCCTATAAAAGACAAGGATAGTGTTGTGTTCTTTAATTTTAGAACCGACAGGGCAAGAGAGATAACTTCCGCCTTTACACAAGAAAGTTTTAACGAGTTCGAGCACAAAAACTTTAAAAACTTGCTTTTCACATGCTTTACTGAGTACGATGCGACATTCAAAAATGTGCAAATCGCGTTTCCGCCTTTTAAAATAGAGAATAATTTAAGCAGGCTTGTAGCGGATGCAAATTTAAAGCAATTTCACATTTCTGAAACAACAAAATATGCACATGTAACCTTTTTCTTTAATGGAGGCATAGAAAAGCCAAACAAAAACGAAGAAAGAAAGTTAATAGAAAGTGCAAATGTTTTGTCTTTTGCCAGCATACCTCAAATGCGTGCATATGAAATAACCGATGAAGTGGTTAAGGCAATAAATAGCAAAAAGTATGACTTTATTTTGGTCAACTTGTCAAATGCGGACATGATAGGGCACACGGGCGACTTAAACGCAACAATAAAAGCCATTGAAGTGGTGGACGAGTGCGTTAAAAGAATAGCCGAGGCAAGTCTTGCACAAAACTCCGACTGCCTAATTACTGCCGACCATGGCAATGCAGAAGAGATGATAGATGACGAGGGCAACATTGTAACCTCGCACACAACAAACAAAGTGCCTGTTATTTTGTGCTCTAAAAAATATCAAAATGTAACGCTAAAAAAACACGGCAGGCTTGCAAATATTGCACCAACCGTGTTGCAACTTTTAAACATTAAAATTCCAACATTTATGGAAAAATCTTTAATAAAATAAAAATTTAAATATTTATGCTTTTCTTGGCAAAATATTATCAAAAACGCAAAGAATATTGCTTTTTTGTTTTAAAATGCTAGAGGCAGAGAGTGAGTTTAAAATATCTTGTTCAATTTCTTCAGCGTTTTTAAATTTTGTTGCCCGTTTAACCTTTTCTTTATCGGGAACAATCTCATGCAAAATAACATCTTCTATTGTTTTACAAAACCAAACAAGTTTATATCCATTTTGTTTGCAATATTGGGTTATGTCGCTATTTAGTTTGTTTGCTTCAGCACTTTGTTCAAATTGGTCAATGTCGATGCAATAAACAACGTGTTTTTCATCAAATTTTTGTTTTAAGGCAAGTTTAATTTCGTTTACAACTTGTCTTTTTTTATACGCGGGTTTGCCTCCCATAAATATTGGATAAAAGGTTACTTCGTTTCCGAATTTATATGTTTGATTTAAAATTTTATCAATATACATTTTGTCTGTTTGTGCTTGCTTATTGGTTTCTAGGCACATAACTATTAATTTAGTCATTGTCGTCCCCCAAAACACCTAAAAAATCATAAGAATTAATGTTAAAAGGCGAGTAAGGAATTAAGCCCTTTTTATATAAGGACGCAGGCGAATAATTGCCGTTTTTTACCCAAGAATAAATGTTTGAATTTACCAAAAAATCAATTGAATATTTATTGTTTTTTAAAACATCCATAGGTTCAATGTTGTGTGTTGTAAAAATTAGTTGCCCATTTGCGTACTCAGAAACATACTCAATCAACTTTGTAAGCAAAAAGTCGTGAATATTGGCGTCAAGTTCATCAATAAACACAATTTTGCCATTGCTTGCATCGTTTAAAGCCGAGTAAAGTTCTATCATTTTTTTTATGCCTGTGCTTTCAAATTTTTTATTAATTCGTTTGCCGTCTTTG
>CAVISZ010000152.1:0-10226 GCA_963645585.1 uncultured Eubacteriales bacterium | reverse complement strand
ATATTGCAAGCCCTATAGAAATTGCACACCCCAAAATTACAATAATCCCTAGCGAATTTTGAACTTTTAAAGACTGCACAGGCTCGCTTGGATTGAACTTTATTAAGTCAAGCAAAATTCCAATAACAAACAAAGCAATTGAATTTGCCACGCTATAGGCAAAGGTCATGTAGCCACTATATGTTGCAGATTTATTTTGCTTGCTTTTTATTTTTTCAATTGTAACCACATCGGCAAACATTGATATTGGCAAGTTATACAATGCTCCTGTTCCAAACCCGCAAACAAATATTGCAGGCATAATTAGTCCAAATGTTAAGCCAACCGACATTATTGTTCTAAGCCAAAAAATTACCCCCACAACAAATATGCCACCAAGAAGCACAAACAGTGCCACATTTAGAGCAGGCTTTTTGTCTATGCGTTTACTTAAATATATCCAAAATGGCTGACTGAAAATTGCCCCACTAAACAGCGATGTCATTAAAAAACAAATTTGCGTGCTAGAAAAATGAAATGAGTACGTAAAAAGGTGCATGCCAACACTGGTTAAAAATGACGCGGCAATTAGTGCCACTGAATAACCAATTATTAGCGGACTAAAATTTTTATTCTTTAGCGTTTTAAAAAAGTTATAGAAAATTTTAAAAAAGGCATTCTTTTCTTTTTTTCTTGTTTCAAACTCGGGCATTTCTTTAGAACGTTTAAGCGTTCCCAAAATGCAAATTGTTCCACACAAAATGCACAGCATGCTGGTTATATACGATATGTTTATATATCCCGTTTGCACAAGTTGCCCGCCGTTTTTTGACGGCATAAAAATAAACATCAAAACAGTGGGCAAAACCATTCCAATTATGAAGAAAACAGTTTTAAACCCTTGCAAACTACTTTGGTCGTTGTAGTCTGGGGCAATATCTATGCCAAGTGCCACATATGGCGTAGAAAAAAAGGTGTTAAACGTTTCTATTGTTAAAAGACACACCAATAGCCACACAAACTTAAACGCCACGCTCAAACTTTGCGGAATGCTCCAAATTAAAATGTTAAAAATTGCCATGCCAAATGTTGCAATAAGCATATAGCCAAGTCTACGACCAAAAATTCTGCTTTTAAACCTGTCCGAAATGTAGCCCACAAGCGGGTCACTAAGCCCGTCCCAAAATGCGGAAATTGCAACTGCAATGCCAACAAGCGTGCCAGTTATTCCTAAAACGCTGGTGCCAAAAAACATAATAAAATTGGACATGGTTTGCGATATTGTTCCATACCCTAAGTTTCCAATTCCATATGCTAATTTTGTCTTTGTTTCTATTTTTTTCAAATTCTTTGACCTTTATTTTTTAGTAATTATTCCTATAGCCAAAAAAGCATAATTGCTCGTATTACATTTTACGCAAAAAAGGCAAAATTTATTAGTGCATGCACTAAAAATTGTGCTATACTTGCAACATATGATAGATTTAGATAAAATTAAACAAAATATTCACTCAGGTCATAGAGAAAGATTAAGGGAAAACATAGCAAAAGCAGGAATTTATAATAGCGATGAAATTCACTTTTTAGAATATTTACTTACATTTGTCATAACAAGAGCCGACACCAACCCAATTGCTCACAATCTTTTAGATAGATTTGGCTCTTTAGATGAAATATTTGATGCGGACATTGAAGCACTTTTAGCGGTTGACGGAGTGGGCATTAAAACTGCAAGATTTTTGCAATATATGTCTGCCGTTGCCTATAACTACAACAAATCTAAAGCCATGAAAAGACAAAAACTTGACACACCTAAAAAGGTTATTCAGTTTATAAAAGGCGTTTTGCCACCATCCGACAACGAGCAACTTATTTTGTTGGTTCTAAATAAAAATTTCACACTTAAAAGTTACAAAGTGTTTAAAGGTGTAAGCCATGCCTTTATTAGTTTGGACGTCAATGACATCACCGACTATTTAATAAAATACAAAGCACATTTTTGCATTATTGCTCACACTCACCCAAAACATAACGCTTCGCCATCTGATGAAGATATTAGAATGACAAACACTTTTGTTTCACTTTTTAACGCGTTATCTATTGTTTTGGTAGAAAACTACATTTTAGGCGAGGACGGATACTACTCTCTTAAAACGCAAACCGATTATTATTACGATGACCAAATTGGCAACCACTATTTTGTAAATTCCAAAAACTATAACGATAAACCAAGCAATAATTAAGCCCCCACATTTTTTCGCTGTAAAAAACAAAAATTTATGCAAAGCAAGCAATTTAAGGTTATAAAATATTGGTTTATTGCCAATTATTTGCAAAGACAAAGCAATTTTATACATACACTCAATTTTGATTGAATTTGCTCTCGTATTCGCTTTGATTGCATTCAAGACAAAATAAAAAAGCGTCTGTAATTAAATTTTACAAACGCTTTTTTAATTTTTGATGATTTAAATTACAAAATTCTAACAGGAAGAATTAAGTACAAATATTCCTCTTCGCCTGATGCTGGAACAACTACGCATGGGTTTGAAGATGAGTTAAATTTAATTTTTACAAACTCGTCTGAGTTGGTTCTAAATGCTTCCATAAAATAGCGAGCATTGAATGCAATAAACAAGTCTTTGCCTTTGCTTGAAATATTGATGTTTTCTTTAATGTTACCAATTTCTGAGTTAGAAGTTAAAAGCAAGTTGTTTTCTTTAATGTCAAATTTAACCAAATTGTTTTGACCAACTTTAGACAAAAGTGACGCTCTTTCTAGTGCATCGGTGAGTTGTGCTTTGTTGATAACAACCTCGGTTGTAAATTCTGTTGCAATAATTTGCTTGTAGTTTAAAAACTCACCTTCCAAAATTCTTGAAATAACCTTTGTGTCACCAAGGTCAACCATAATATATTTGCTATCAATTGACACTGTAACCAAATTGTCACCGTCGTCCAAAAGTTTTGAAATTTCTGAAAGTGAACGGGCAGGAACAATAACGCTTCCGTTAACTGATGACGAAGCAACTGCCTCAGTTACCATGGCAAGACGATAACCATCAAGTGCAACTGCTTTTACTTGTTTTGAGTTGATTTCTAAAAGCGTGCCTTTTAAAATTGGTCTTGAATCGTCAACTGCAACTGAGAAAATGCTTTTGTTAATCAAGTTTTTAAGGTTTAAGTTGGTGATAGAAAATTTATCGTTGCTTTCTATCAAGTTAAAACTTGGATATTCATTTGTTACATAGCATTGAATATAACTTTCACTATCCATGTATTTAATTTTTAATTGGTTTTGATTGTTGAGTTCAAGTTCGATTTTTTCATTAGACAACTTTTTCATAAACTCTGTAAAAAATTTGCCAGGTACAACAGTTTCGCCCTCAACTTTAACATCTGCCTTAATCTTTTTTTCAATAGACAATTCAGTGTCGGTTGCACTAAGAGTTAAAACATCTTCTTCTGCAACAAGTTTAATGCCCTCCAAAATTGGGTTTGTTGTTCTGTTTGAAATTGCTTTGCTAACCTTTAACACTGCATCTGATAAATCTAATCCATCGCATACTATTTGCATATCTTTTCCCTCTTCTTTTCCTATAAATTTTATGACGTTTATAACGCCAAATCTTATCTTCTACACTATACCACTTTTTTACAAAAAGTGCAAGAATATTTATAAATTTGCTCTAAAACGTACCACTCACAAATTTTAAAAGTTGCTCTTTGTTTTTTGCTTTTGTATTAAGTTTTATCAAAAGTTGTCAACCAACAAGCACTCAAGGTATACTTGCCAACAAATGGCTATTCATAAAATTTAGGCAACACTTAACTTTTACAATTGGCTTTTTGCATAAAAAACTCCATACGCTTTAAAAAGCAATATGGAATTTATTTTTTTAATTATTGTGCTAATAGTTTTGCCGTCAAGTTTAAAGCAGATTCTATTGTTTTATCCATGTCAAAATATCTATAAAGACCTAGTCTTCCGCCAACTATCAAATTTGGCTCATTTTGTGCAAGAGCCTCATATTTTGCGTAAAGTTCGCTATTTTTTGCATCGTTTATTGGATAGTAAGGCTCCATTCCAAGAGTCCATTCAACAGGATATTCTTTAGAAATTACAGTTTTTGGCTGAGTTCCAAACTCAAAGTGCTTATGCTCAATTATGCGTGTGTATGGCACCTGTCTTTCGGTGTAGTTAACAACCGCACAACCTTGATAGTTATCGGTATCCAAAATTGAATTTTCAAATTTTACTGTTCTAAACTCAAGTTTACCCAAGCAGTAATCAAAGTACTCATCTAAGGCACCTGTGTAAATTGTGTAGGTTGCAATATCTTTGTCAACTTTTTTATAATCAGTGTTTAAAAGAACATCGCTTCCCTCTAGCAATTTTTCAATCAAAACATTATATCCGCCAATTGGAATGCCTTGATAAATATCACTAAAATAGTTGTTGTTATATGTAAAACTTAAAGGCAATCTTTTAATTATGCTTGCTGGCAAGTCTTTGCAATCTCTGCCCCATTGCTTTTCTGTGTAGCCTTTTATAAGTTTTACATAAATATCTTCGCCCACCAAAGAAAGTGCTTGCTCTTCTAGGTTTTTAGGCTCTAAAATTTTGTATTTGGACTTTTGCTTTTCAATAATTTCTTTTGCTTGGGCAGGTGTTTTAATTCCCCACATTTTTGAAAAAGTATTCATGTTAAATGGCAAGTTATATAACTCGTCTTTATAACTTGCAATTGGACTGTTAACATAATTGTTAAACTCAACAAATTGATTTACATAGTTCCAAACTTCTTTATTTGATGTGTGAAAGATATGTGCACCATATTTGTGAACATTTATGCTTTCAACTTTTTCACAATATATATTTCAGCCAATGTGCGAACGCCTGTCAATAACCAAGCATTTTTTGCCTGCTTTTGTTAGTTCGTGGGCACAGGTTGCACCCAAAAGCCCCGCCCCAACAATTAAATAATCATATTCCATACAAACTCCTACAAATCGGTATTTTTGATTTTTATTCTTTGAACAGTCTTAAATTTATATTTTTTCAAACTCTTCAAATATGTAATATATATTCCGCACAATCTTTCCGCTAAAAACCCGCTCACTCTATATTCTCTTGTGTTGTAGTTTTTGTATGGGAATGCTCTTTCGTGCTTGTCTAAAATATCAAATAGCCAAGTGCAGCAGTCGTCAAAAATGTCCTTTCTAAAGATAAACATATTGCAGAAATATGCAAAGCCTGAACGCATATATTTTTTTGCATATGGATATATTTCTGGATAGTCAACCTTTATTACGTCCAAGCAATAATCTAGGTCTCTTACATGATGCCCGTTGGCAGTTTTGTAATGAAGATAGTTATTTACACAATACGACCTTTGTGGAACAATAACATCGTATTTGTCAACAAGTTCCTCTAATCTCTCGTCCGTTAATTTAAATTTATTGATTGCTTTTTCATTGAGTTCTTTCATTTTTACGTCATGAAAAGGAAGCCTGCAAAACTTTTTGTCCGCAAATGACAAATAGCGTCTGTAATGGAAAAATCCGTAGTATTCGGCGTCTATGTTTTTCCACGCCCAATACTGTCCAGTAAGCTCACAATATCTTTTATTCTTTTGAGAGATATTGTCTCCCCCCCGCATTATCATGCAAGCAATTTTCTAAAACTTTGCTTGCAAGTGCGGTTCCAACCTGAATTGGTTGCATATATTTTGTGTTGATTGTTTTTGATGGTTTGTGGCATGATATTAAAATTTTAACCTTTTCTTTCATTTTTATTTTTTACCTCATTTATTATTCTTAAATAGTCGTTATATGTTTTTTTAACTGCATCGTCCCAAGTTACGTACAAGTCTCTAAATGCGTTTGAACAAATTTGATTGTACTTTTGTTCGTCAGAAAAAATCTCTAAAATTTTATCTGCAAACGCTTCAACCGAATTATCGGACAAATATCCGTTTACATTTTCGGTTACTGTTGCAGCGGTTGCGGCTCCGCGTATAAACACGGTTGGAGTTGACTGAGACGCCGCTTCAATTTGCACCAAACTGCTTGCATCGTAAAGTGATGGGAACACAAACAGGTCTGCCATCTTATAATACTTAGATATTTCTTCCCTGCCAGTTATTTTGCCAGTAAAGATGACATCATTTTGTAGCCCTAGTTTTTTAATTTGGTCTTTTAGTTTTTTTTCGTCTTGCCCCGTGCCAACAAACAGCATTTTAAATTTAAAGCCTTTTTGTTTTAAAACCGCAAGTGAGTCAACAGTGAAAAAGATGTTTTTAAGTGCACAAATTCTGCCAATAAACAAAAGCACTTTTTCGTCATCCTTTATGCCATATTTTTGTTTTAGCGTAACAATTTCTTGCAGGTTTGTAAAAGGCACAAGGTCGGTTCCGTTGTTTTGAACACCAGGCATTTCTTTTACGCCATACTCTTTAAAAACTTTTGACATTTCACTATTAACTGCCCAACATTCGTCACATTTATCAAAAACTTTTAATATTTTTTTGAGCATAAAGTTGGTGAGCATTTTGTTTTTGGTTGCCGTGTAAAAATCTTTTTTATATTGACTGTGCATGGTTGCGACAACAGGAATATTGTGTTTTTTGCCATAGTTTGTGGCAAGTTTGCCTATTGTGAATGGCGAATGAATATGTATAATGTCTAAATTTGCATCTTTTATTGCTTTTTTAAATTTTCTATCAAGTGCTGGCAAAGGCAGGTCATAATCTAGCCTAAGCCATTTACAGTTCATACGTTTGCACCTTACAACTTTGTATGGCAAGGTGGAATCATCAAACGTGTTTTTTCTTGCTTTTGGAGCAAACACGGTTACGTTTGCGAATTGGTTTAGTCGTCTTGCATAATTATCAACAACATTTATTACACCATCAATCATTGGATAAAATGTGTCAATAAACAAGCCAATGTTTAATTTTTCTTCCATTGTTACCTATCTTTTAATTAATCGGAAGTGTTGTCTGAATGCTCGAGGCATATTCAGGCAAAACTGACGCGTTTTTAAACTATGATAAATTTACACGGTTGTGTTAACAAATTGATTTGCTAGTTTAATGAGCAAAGCAACGCATAGTTAGCAACGCCCTTATATGGTAACATATATATTTTTTTTAAGCAAGGAAATCATCGCATAAAAACAACCGCGGGCACTGGCAAAATTTTGCTTAATGCAAAATTCTCACGCTTTTTGAAACAAAAAGCGTGCTTTTCGCCTTTTGCAGGCGAAAAGCCAGTGCCCGCGGCAGGCCCCATTCTCCACGCTAAAAAAATCATGCCCACTAAAGCCTTTTTTTATATGACTTTTAACCAAGCATGATTTTGCGTTTTTTAAATATCTATAATGTTGTCATCGTCAACTTTTAACATATCTTTAATAGACTTTCTGGTCTTTTTAACTTTTGCTGAAACAACAAAAACATCAACCATATTCATAATGCCGTCAATTACAAGTGTTATTCCCAAAAGCTCAAACATAATTCTGTCTGCCTCTGCACTGCACACAACCGATATTGCAAACGCAAGCACAATGCAAGACAAAATTGCATCTAGCCACCAATTTTTAGCTCCAAGCCTGCGTAAATCAAACGATTCCTGAATTGAGAAAATGCTTTTAATAATTAAAATAACACCAAAAATAATTCCTATAATGTTGGAACTTAAAATGCTATTAATGCAAGCCATAAAAATAATACCTAAACAGATTGTTGCAACGCCCACAACAAATCCAAATGGCTCAACCCCATACAAAAAGTAGTTTGCCACTTTTATAATTCCAACCACCAAAATTAGCCCTGCAAATAGATATGCAAAAGTCTCTTTGGTTACGTCTGGGCAAAAAATCATAAGCATGCCAAGCACAATTCCCAAAAGAGCATACACAAGTGAAGTGGTTTTAAGTTTTTTCAAAAATTCCATACTTACCTCCAATTTTTCACAATATATTTTACCCCAAACAAAAATTTAAATCAAATATTTGTAATTTTTTTTATAAAATATTAATTTACACAATTCCCAAAGCAGTATATTTTTGCTACACTTTATGGCTTTTTGAATATTCCTCTAACTAATCATATATTTCTAAATCATCACTCTCAAACAAAGGGTCATCAAAAAATTCAGAAGTTGTCATATCTAAGCCTTTAATAATTTGCATTACAGTTCTTAAATTAACGCTTTTATTTCTTTCGCTCATCAAAGTTCTCATTGTATTATGAGGCATTGCGATAATTCTTTCCAACCTGTATTGCGACATGTTTTTGTCTCTTAATATATTGCTAACTCTCATAGCAACTGCTGTACTCAATTTCATATCATATCCTCGACAAATAACTTAAAGTTATCTCACAACAATTGTAATTGTTTTTGACGCATTGTACTCTTCGTTTGTGATAATAATTTGTGTTGTACCTGCTTGCAAGGTTTTAAATGTCAAATATCCATTAACCGACTCACTGCCATTTACAGATAAAACGCAATCGTCGTCAACTTGACCTTTAAACACATCAATTGAATTGGACGCCACATTATTTGTTGCAATTTCGCAATAAATTTGAAAATAACAATTTTCGGAAACATAAATCGTATCGCCCGAAACGATGAACTCGCCCGTGCAGTCCTCTAAACTAAAATTGATGGAATATGTTGGCTTTAGCGAAACATTAACTGTAAAAACAATAGTTCCATTAAACAATATGTCTAATTTTTGAGTAGCCTCATCGTTTAATGTAATTGTGCCATTCTCAAGTTTAAGTCCGCTTGACGCACTGTATGTAATTTCGCCAATTGCATACTTTGGCAATATTTCAAAATTAAATTCAAAAGGCTTGTCCTTTTCTAATTCTAGGTCAACAACGCCACCAACCGCACTTTCATTGTTGTTGAACACAACCTTGTTAATTTCAACTTTGCGAACCTCAACTGTTATGGTTTTGCTCTCGCCTGAAATTTGAGATGTAAAATTTATTGTGCTCGTGCCCGCGCCTCTAGCAGTTATTGCTCCATTTGAAATGACAATTATGTCAGAGTTGCTATTGTCAATCAAAACAGAATCGTTAGAATTTGGAGTTGTAGTAATTTTGTATTCAATGCTATCAAAGTAGCCATCCGCATTTGCCTCGGTAACATAGTTTTTATTAAATAAATACAACTTGATGATTTCATCCACGCTATGTGAAAACTCAATTGAAAAATCTTCAGGATAAACATATGCCGTAACAGGCAAAACTTTGGTGCAATGTTTAGATTTATACTCAAAACTAAAATTCCCAAATTTTGTAACAGTAAAACTATACAAAAGAACATTGTCAACCTTGCTTACAAACACGGGCGTGGTTACATAGTCACTTTCAAAGCCCAAATTTGAAACATCGGACAAAACCGCGTTTTCGGTTATTTGCAAGTTGTATGAATTGCCAACATAAAGCGTGCTAACTTCTTTGTTTTGCGCGTCAAGAATTTTGTAGTCTACATCGGTCACAGCATCTTTAACCACCAAAACTGTAGATTTTACAATTGCGGGCGAACAGTTAATCTCCACATAAATTTTAGCAGTGCCTGCAGATTTTGGAGTTACAAGCAAACTTGAATTAATGCTTGCCACATCGTTAGATACATACACTCGTGTGGTGTAATTTCCTAAATTGCTTACCGAATAACTAAATTGCACGGGCGTAAGTTTGTCGGTGGTTAAAGTGGACGGAACAATCAGTGTTGGCAATGGCTTTTCTTCAATATCGCCAGGGTCTCCGCTATTCAAATTACCGCTCGAACTTTTAGATTTAGAAATAATTTTGATAGTAAAAAATATTCCCATAGTAATTATGGCAATAAAAGCGACTATAATAAAAATGCGGAATAACGACTTTTTACTAACAGATTTCACAAGGGCAATTATGACACATAATTTAGATTTTGAAAACACTTTTTGTAAAATTGTCGAAGATTGTCATATTTTGAGCCATTTTTGCCTTATTTTTTATAGAAAAACACCAAAAACAAATATTTTTTCAAAAAAAATCAAAAAGTTGTTGACTTTACAACCTCAAGGTGGTATTATAACCATGTTTTTAATAAACCGCTATATTCCTCAGTAGCTCAGCGGTGGAGCAACCGGCTGTTAACCGGTAGGTCGTCCGTTCGAACCGGACCTGGGGAGCCAAAAGAGCCGAATCCGAACTTTTGTTCAGGTTCGGTTTTTTTATTGC
>CAVISZ010000151.1:0-3721 GCA_963645585.1 uncultured Eubacteriales bacterium | reverse complement strand
GACTTGAACCAACCTCCCAAAAGCATTTAAATTTTAACAAGTTAAAATTTAGGGCATTTGATTTCCATCAAATGCCTGTTTGCTTTTAAAAAAAGCAAACAAATGCTTTTGGGAGTCGCGTCTCGCCCCAGCCTTTGTTTGCTTTAAAATTAACAAAATTTGTTATCTATTTTTTAACATATCAAAAATGTCCCGCAAAATTAACAGTTTTTATAAATTACAAATAAAAATATGACAAAACAATAAAATTTTTGACTTTTTTAATAAAATATGTAAAAAATGCTTGCAAAGTTGTTTTTAATTTGTTATACTCACCAAGTAAATAAATGCGGAGTTGGCTGAGCGGTCGAAAGCGGCGGTCTTGAAAACCGTTATAGTGAAAGCTATCTGGGGTTCGAATCCCTAACTCCGCGCCAAGCAAAATGAAAAAGCCTGTCAAGGCTTTTTTATTTTGCAATGATATTTGCTCTATTCGAGCAAATGATATTACTAAAGTAATGATATTCACTGCATGAATGATATTGCAAACAGAGTTTGCAATTAGTTGTTAAATTCATAGCAAATATCATATCATTATGAGCGTAAGCGAATAATATCATCACGAATTAAATGAGTGATATCATTGTGAGTGAAACGAACAATATCATTAAAAGTAAAATAATCAAATAAAGATTTATTTTGCAATGATATCTGCTCTATTCGAGCAAATGATATTACTAAAGTAATGATATTCACTGTGTGAATGATATTGCAAACAGAGTTTGCAATTAGTTGTTAAATTCATAGCAAATATTATATAATTATAACTGAAACGAACATCAAAATAACAATCAAAAAAATTCTGTTTGTGTGCACATAAACAAATGAAAAGTTTAATAGTTATAGGAGAAATAATATGGTTTGGTGGATTATATTAATTGAAACAATTATTTTTACTGGCTTTTTTACGGCACTTGTGATTTTGCCAGCAATAAAACACCCAGAGATTGGTGTGCACAACTATCCTAAAGAAATTCAAGAGGAATATTTTAAAACGCACGAAAGGGTGGATACAAAGCCTTTAAGTTTAAGAACAATAATTTTTAAAGTTGTTGGCATTTTACTTTTCACCGCAGTTCTTATTGGCGGTGCAATTTTGGCAGGAGCAAAAAACTTTTGGGATGGAGCACTTTTGGCAACCATTTTGTTTGGCGTTGTTGGTGCTTGGGACACATTTTTTATAGACTGGGTTTTGTTCGCAAATTTGCGTTGTTTCCGTTTGCCAGGAACAGAGCATATGAACAAAGAATATCATCAAAAATGGTTTCATGTTAAAGGCATGCTGTTCCCAGGAATATTGTTTCTTGTGATAATTTCAGCCCTTACTGGTCTTGGAGTGTATCTTATTGTTTAATGTGTTCTTGCATGGTTTGGCGTCAAATTGGTGTCAGACTATTTTTATAAATAATTGCAAAACGCTTAAATTTCTTTACAAAGTGCAAAAATTATAGTAAAATACATACTCAAATTTGTGTTTCATGCACAAAAAATTTAATTTTTGAATACTATATTTAGTATTAATAGGAGTAAAAACATGTCCCCCTCGGGTAGTGCAATCAATTTAATTTTAGCAACATCTTTTCAATTAACTGATATTTTCGCAATTTTAGGCGTTATTGTCCTCTTAGCGTTTTCCGCTTTTTTCTCGGCTTCAGAAACCGCTTTCACAAAAGCAAATATCTTAAGACTTCGCTCTTATGCCGATAACAAACAAAAAGGTGCCAGAAGGGCAATCTATGTGTGCGAAAACTCAGACAAAGCACTTAGCACAATTCTTGTCGGCAATAATATTGTTAATATTGCATCAACCACAATCTGTGCCTACATGTTTTCAAAATACATAACAAATCCAACCTTGTCTAATTTGCTTAACACCGTTATTATGACAATCATCATACTTACTTTTGGCGAAATATTGCCAAAATCGCTGTCAAAAGCAAATCCTGATAAGTTTGCCTTAAAGTTTAGTGGTTTTTTATACTTTTTAATGAAAGTGCTTACACCAATCACTTGTGTTTTTGGTGCTCTTCAAAAATTGGCAACAAGAAAGCAAAAAAATGGCGAACCAACAGTAACCGAGGACGAACTTGAAAGCATTATCGACACCATGACCGAAGAGGGAGTTATAGACAATAGCGAGGCAGACATATTGCAAGGTGCAATCGACATTAAAACTTTAACAGTTTACGATATCATGACCCCAAGAGTAGACATGGTGGCAATTTCAAAAGACGAGCCTCTTGACAATATCAAAAAATTGTTCATTGAATATCAATTCTCCCGCATGCCAGTTTACGAAAACGACAAAGATAACATTGTGGGTGTTCTAAACCAAAAGGACTTTATAATCAAATACTTAAACAACGAAGATATTGTTGTAAGCGACATCATGACCAAACCATGCTTTGTTACCGAAACTATGAAAGTTGACGATGTAATTCGCCTTATGCAAAAAGAGAAAAAACACCTCTTGATTGTGCTAGACGAATACGGCGGTACAAGCGGTATTGTGTCACTTGAGGACGCACTAGAAGAGGTTGTGGGCGAAATTTACGATGAGCACGATGACGAAGAACCAACAAAAGAACTAATTAAAAAAATTGACGATAGCCATTTTGTTGTGGACCCTGAAGCCAGCGTGGAAGACTTGTATGAACAGTTGGAAATTGAACATTTGCCTGAAACAAATTATTCTTCAGTTGGCGGAATGTTGTATGAAATTTCCGAAAAAGTACCACAAGTGGGTGAGTCTTACACTGTTACCGCAATAGACGATGTGCTTAACGAACGCAATAACTATGTTCAAAATATCACAACTTTAATTTTTACAATCACAAAAATTGATGAAAGAAGAATAGAAGAATTGTCGCTTGAAATTAAAAGAGACGAAAATTTAGAAGTTGCCGATGCTTAATGCTTGGTTGTAACCAAACTATTGGAAGTAAATTTTGATAAATCAAAATTTTGAAATTGTTTGCACAATTTCGTTTGATAAATCAAACACTTCCAATATTTTTTTATGCAAAGCCAGAGACTTTCTATAACATTAAATAAAAATATGACAATAATTTACAAAATTCGCACTACTTATAAAAGTATTGGGTATTGACTTTTGCCTTTTTTTGATGTAAATTAACCATACAAATATTCAAGGAGGGTTTACATATGCCAAGAATCACTATAGAAGAGAAAGTAAAAGTTTTAGACGGAATTTATAAAATTCAAAACGCAACGTACGAATTGCCAGACCAAATTTTTTATAAACACCAATTAATGACTTATGATGGCTATCATAAAGAATACACAAGCATTGGTGGGGCAGTTAGGGTTAAAGCGGAAACATATTTAAAAGAATGCTTGCTTGCAAAACAAACTGAAATGATAAGATAGTTATTATCCAATTTAAAGCACTTTGAGGCTCACCTCAAGGTGTTTTTTGTTATTTAAGTCCCCCTCACTGCCAAGAGTATTTTAACGCATAAGTTTATCAACACGTTTCCCTCACTGCCAAGGGAGGGTGGCATGCACTTTGAAAACAAAGTGCATGACGGGAGGGTTTAAAAATGTTGTTTCAAGCCCTAAAATATGCCTTAAACCACCCAAACTCAAAAAAAGTACCCTGTTTTGCAAAAAAATGAAAAAATTAGTTGACTTCTCCCCCCCCCGCGGTAGAATGCTTTTG
>CAVISZ010000150.1:0-6346 GCA_963645585.1 uncultured Eubacteriales bacterium | reverse complement strand
GTCGTGAATGCACATTTTAGCAATTATATATATCTAAAAATTTTGTATTTAGTTTGCGTTAAAATAAAAAAAACACAAACAAAAAGATAATAATAAAAACAAAAAACAAGCAAAAAATTTTATTTGCTTGTTTTTTGTTTTTTAAGTTTATAAACCATAAAATGCTTAGTAATTGGAACTAATATTTTTTATTTCCAACATAACTAAAGGACATGTTAGCACACTATTCAAAAATTATTTTAATTATTTTGTTCAATTTTAATGTATACTTTTTTGTACTCTATAATTCCCCATATTGAGGTGAGTTTTTCTTCAAAATTTTTTGTTTCTGCATTGTATGATAAATAATAGTCACTTAATTCTCCATAAGATTTTATTATTTCGTTGATTTGATTGGTATAACTAGCCAAAGTCAATTGATATTTATAATCTTCTGGTGTGTAATTTTCAAATGTCATTGCTTCATCAACATAGGCACTATTTACTTTCAATATTTTACGCAAAACTAGCACTTCTTTACCATTCTCAATTTTTACAAAATCAATATAAGGACAAATGCTTGCGTATACAGAGAACATAGTAGTTTTTAGCATGCTATCTACTTTTTTAGATGTTATTTCATCTTGGCAATTTGAGCTTGTGTACCAGCTTACAATTTTATATTTATCTACTAAGTTTTGAATTTCTGGAACATTCACGCCTAAGCGTTCAAGTGTGTAAGTTGACAAATCTAAATTGAAAGAACCATCTTCGCATTGGTCGTACCAAATATAGTCTTTTGCAGTTACTGACGCATTCTTGCCAAACAAAATTATGTTAAAGTTAATTTCTGTAGCGTGTCTTATATAAACATCTAATGGTTTGGTTAGTTCAATATATTCTGAAATGCCTAACCTTTTTGTATAGTTGCTATCTAAATATAAATAGTTATTAAAGTTTTGTGCAATTTGAGTATTAATTGTGATATCTTTCCAATCTGAAGGCAAACTAGAAAGAAGCCCTTTTGTAACAATTGCCGATTCTAAATATGTTGTTTTATCAGAATTTACATCCATGTTAGGGAACACTTTTGAGTTGACTATGATGTCTGTCAATTTATATTCATCGTCTGTTGCATAGTATTTCCAATCGTGGAATGTGACAATTGGATACCAATGCAAGTAGCATTCTTTGAAGTATCTTGCACTTATATATTCTTTTTCACCATCTATAATAGGTTGCCAGTATGAGTTGTTGTTATTGTAGTACCAATTTTCTACAAGGTAACCATCTTTTTCAAATTTAGGATATGGAACAGTTTTGTCTGGAAGTTCTAAGATGTTTGTTGTTATTGTAAATGATTTAACAAGTGTATGATTTGCATCGGCGTATTCTACGTCAACATAACTTGCATTAAAGTCAAATTGGTTATCCTCTGCAATTTTTGCGCCATCATCTTTAATTATGTATTTTGTTTGATTGTTATAAACAAACAAATAGTTTTGTGATAAGTCATTAGGCGAGCCACTTTTAAAATATCTATTAAAGTCTATAACTGCCTTATTGGTTATTCTGTTACTATCTAACTTATTATAGTCGCTTTCAACCACACCTGTATCATCATAACTATTAAACAGTGCATAGCCGTCAAAACTTTTAATAACACCGTCTATATCGGCAAAATTTATTTCTTTGCCTTGGTCTGTTAGTTTAAGTGTATAATCATATGCTATTGTTATGCTTTTGTTTGTACCAAAACTAAAATAATTTAAGCCAGATTCTGTTACATAAGCGTAACGGAAATATAAGTTGAATGTTAAATTTTTTAACACAAAATGAGGATAAAGATAAAGGTTATTATTTGTGCCTTTTTCTACTGTGTCTACCTTGGTGCCTTTGCCATATGGTTGAGTGTACATGCCTAAAAATTCATAGCCTGCAAGTCTTAGAGTAGGAATGGTATTTGAATCTTCTATGGTGAAAGAAGTTGACTTGGTTGCAGAGTCCATATACACAATATCAAAGGTTTTGCTGTTTAAATCTATTTTGCTAGTATCTATTGAATAATAATACAAGCCATAAGTTATTAGCTGATAGTTAGCATAAAAAGCAGTGTATTGATACAAGTTAGGTCTAGTTGACCATTTGCCACCGCTTAGATATGCAACACAATCATCGTAGTAAGTTGAGCCTTCTTTTATATAGTAGCCTTTAAATGTATAGCCGTCTACGGTTGGCACTTTCCAATTGATGTCTTTGGCAGTTTCTATAGTAAATGTAATAATTTCAGATTTTTGACCGTCACACTCACCTATTCCGTAACTTATTGTTCTTGTATACAAAATTGGTGCAAAGCGAGCAACAAGTATAATTTCTGGAGTGATAACTGCTTCGCCGTCTCTTGTTGGTATAAATTGCTCTATTTTTAATTGTGTAACTGGTTTTGCTTCTGCAAAGTTATAATTTTTATAATCATAATCTGTGCCACTTTGTGGTTTAACATCAAAATAATTTTACCAGCCAATAAATTCATAATGTTCACGAGTAGGTATGTAAGCAGACAAATCTATGGTGCCTTGGCTTGCAGTAATTGTGTTTGGCAAATCTGGCAATGTGTATGAATAATCATTGTATTTTATGTTTTGGTCATAACTCCACTCAAACTCGCGGTCTTGCCATTTTACAAACAAAGATGTATTGTCTTGCATTATAAAATCTTCTGCCGATTGTTCCAAAGTTGAATCTGTACAAATTGTGTCAAGGTAATATAAATCTCTTATATAGTTAATTGCGTCTCTTATTTCGCCCAATTCTACTTTAGAGTTTTGAGTGTAAGTAATTACCAAAACTTTTTTGCCATTTTCTATTTTAATTAAATCGCTTAGTTTTGTTCCATTTAGAGTTATCTCTTGGTCTTTATAAATATTTAAATTTAATTCTTCGTCTTGATTAATATTTAAATTAACAAAGAGTGTTAAGCCAACCTCTTTAACAAATTTAACAACAATGCTTTCGCTATCACCATAAGCATTTACAGCAGTTACAACAAAAGTGTTTTCGCCTGACTCTATTGGAACAATATAGTTTGTTGAAATAATTACATCATCACCCTTATCTACTCTAATTTGGTTCCAAGGGAAAACGAATGATAAATATTCTGATAGGTCAACTTGCACGCAGTTTAAGTCTAGGCTTTGTGTCATTTCGAAAGTGTATTGAAGAGTGCTTGCATCGTAATTTAAAACAAACTCATGGTTGGTTAGTGAACTTTCTTGCAAGTTATATTTAACAGTTAAAGGTGAAACTTTTTTAACATTTAAAACGATATTTGGATTGTTCGACTTTATATAATTTTCAAGAATTGATTTAGATGTGTAATATGTATAACCATATGTGCTTTCGTCTTTTTCAAAATTTACAACCCACTCTGTGGTGTCAATGCTATCTGGGTCAAAATTTTCTAAATCTTTTAAACTCTCCAAGAGTTTGTTTTCAAAAAATCTATCGTATCTTGAGTTGATTGTTAAAATATGGTCGCCTGTTGTGTAAGGATATGCAGTGGCTCTAGAAATGTCAAAATTTTCATCATCTTCGCTAACGTAGTATTCCTTCCACTCTATTTTGTTTACGGTTATTTCAAAATCGCCTTCTGCTTGTGCAACAAAATAAAATTCATTTAAAAACTCTGGCAATACTAATTCAGATTGAGTTGTAACATAGTTGTTGCCAATAATAATTAAGCTTGCTAGATTACTAGAAAGGTTTAAGTTGCCAATGGTTGTTGTTTTAGTTAAGTCCCAACTATCATCTTCTATACCTTTTAGCACAAATTTAGCACCTGAGTCTATGTCTTGGAAGTTGATTTCTTTAATTTCTTTTATATAGTTGCCATCAGCGTTCATATATTCGCCAATACTGATTATTGCATAATCATCGGCTCGGTTTGGATTTGCTCTTAAGTTTTTGATTGTTATTCTATTAATTGTTATAGGATTTTTACATTTTGAAAATAATTCATACATCATATCAAAAGTTTTAAAATATGAACCTGAATATTCGTCACCTGTGCAATTTTCATAATCAAACACAAAACTACAATTGTTAAAGTTATAATTATCAATAAAGTATTGTACTGTGTACTCATTGTTTAAATGTTTTTGTTTCAAAATTTCTTTAAATTGGTTTTCATATTCGTAAACTGCAAAATCTCTTGCTACATCAATTATAAATTCGGCGTTCTCTCCCAAATTGTTATCTATGCAGAATGCGTCAATATTTGTAATTTCATAAGGCATGTAACTATTTTTTGCCTTATAGTAACCATTTCCGTTTAAGGTTTTTACAAGAGGTGAATCACTTGCATATGAAACTTTATTAACATATGTATTGTTAAGTTTTTGTAATTTGTATGGATTTATACTAAAACGGCAATCTTCTGAAATTTCTGCATACATTAGTCCTGCAGAATACTCTTTGCCACTATTTTCTATTTCTTCAAAATCTTTATATTCTTTTGAGTCCTCATTAAATTCGCTTTTATGAACAACCCATTTTTTAACAGTGTTTGGAATTACAACTTTTGTGACATCGTTTGGATAAGCAATGCTTACGCTTATTGCATTTACTGCTTTTGGAATTTCGAGTGTTGATTTGCCGTATTCATATTTTCCGTTTTCATTAGGATTAAAGCCAATCAAAATGCCGTCCTCAATTTTAAAAACACTGCCCGAAACATTTGTTGAGCCCATTTCGTTTAAGTATTTTTGAACCGTTTGATTAAACTGTTCAACATCAACCTCTTGGTCAGCATTTGACAAAAGAGCATCACAACCATTTTTTATGCCACTTTTAATTTGATTGTTATACACCATTGCATGCACTTGGCTTGTTACTTGCGTGTTCATTGTTTCATACGCTTTTGTGCCATCATAGCAAATTGCTTGGTTAAAATTTTGTCTTATAGAAAGATATGTGAACTCTTGATTGCTATTGCCATATGCAAAACTAAAGTAAGGTGTGCCGTCTTTTGATAAACCGTCTGAATAATATGTAAAATGAAAATCGTTTTGGCTTTTATAGTAAAGTTCCATAGAAGTATAGTCGTATCTGTTACTGCCATCACCAAACTCTGTGGTTGCAAATAAGGCATAGTTATTTTCGGACACTTGCTTAACCACATAATAACCATAGTCTGTTTCTGATAGTTGAAGTTTTACAACAACTCCGTAAAAATGCGTATACTTATAGTTTTCAGTAAGAACTTTCCCGCAGGCTAAAGGTGATATAAAGGACGCTTGAAACATTGCCTTCATTATGCTACCAACGCGTTCGGTCATTTCAATTTTGTATTCATCATTATTTATTAGCGAAGTTATGTCTGTTATTGTGCTTTTTTCTAAACTAGCACCACTTACATCAGAAACGCCGTAGTCTACATCGTAAGAATTGATGACGTTTTTAGACATAGTTTCAAACGCTAAATATTCGCTGTTAAGACTTCCACTACTTCCGCATGCAGAAAATATAAATGCAACTGGAGCAATTAAAGTTGCGAATAAAAATGCCAAAAATTTCTTTTTCATAAAACCTCTCACTCTGTATTATATGATTAAAAAACCTATAACTTTTTCTTGGTTTAAGAATAACACATTTTTTTGCAATTGTAAATAATATGTCTAATATATTCAACATATTTTGTCGCAAAAGGTATTCATCTAACTAAAGCGCGGTCTATGGCGAAAATTTGGCATTTATCTATTAATTATTTTTTATTTTTGTTTATGAAGAATAAGTGTAAGTTGCACCTACAATTATTTCATCATTAAAGCTAACAGTGATTCCATTGTATTTTAAACTATATGTATTGCTTGAGTATATTAAACTAATTTCACTGCCCGCTTCAATAACTGCAAGAAAGCTTAGTGACTTACTTTGTGTTGATAATTTATATCCATGTACCAACAAATATACATCTGAGCCGTCAGAAGTTGTACCAATGTTGAATCTAGTGTAAGAACCTGTTTCATCAGCATCTCCCGCCTTTGTGCACCTAAAGCCATTTCTTGATATGTATTCAATCCATGTCTCGTCTTGCTTACAAGCTGGTAATTCGTTTTGCGTAATTGAACTGTCTGTTGTAATGGAAAAATTAGAGACTTCACACTGCTCAAAACTTAGCGTAACATTTAAATTATTACTTTGGTTAGAAAGCGTACCAGTAAGTTTTAGCACAACAGTAAGGGTTGCTGTGGAGCCTTTGCTTGCCATTTTTTCATAAATTGAATTTTCCTCAAATTCTGTATCGTTTTCGTCATAAAAAGTAACGCCTGTTGCTGTTGCAGTTTTTATGCTTGCTTTAACAGAAAAT
>CAVISZ010000149.1:1306-7439 GCA_963645585.1 uncultured Eubacteriales bacterium | reverse complement strand
TTTAATTTTATTTTGTTAATTAATTATTTTATCTTTAAATAAATATTTATAAACTGACAAAAATTTACCAACTTTTTAGTTATTAATTTTCTTCATCAATTATTTCACTTAGTGTGTGTTTTATTGTATCGTATTCAAAACCTCTGCCAAGCAAAAACCTATAAAGTTTTTCTTTATCTTTTTGCTCTAGTGGCAATTGTTTGTTTTTTAACCATTTAAGGCATACACTTTTGCAGGCATCGTCATCGTCTGAAAGTTCTATATTATCTATAACACTACTTTTCACACCTTTTGCGTACAATTGTTGCTTTATGTATCTACTGCCCTTGTTTTTTCCTGTTATCTCCACAAAAGTTTTTGCAAAATATTCATCGTTTAAATAGCCATAGTCTTTTAGTTTTTTTATTGCCTCATTTGCCACTTCAAAGGAGTAACCCTTGCCAAGCAAATAATCTTTCATTTGTTTTTCTGTTTTTAATCTTGATGAAATATATGCAAGAGCTTTAGAAAAACAAGTTATTCTATCACTTTCATTTTTAATGTTTGCATAGTCATTTTCATCAAGTTCGACTCCAACTTTTAAATGATGTTTAAAAATTACTTCTAGTTGAAGCGTGCCTTTTTTCTCGCCGTCTATTTCTAAATAATATTCTTCAGATTTACCTTTTTGCTTTAACCCCGTTATTTGCATAAAAATTCCTCCACTGCTCCGCTTGCACATTTTGAGTAGGCTCTAACAAGTCCGCCCGCACCAAGTTTAACACCACCAAAATATCTTATCACAACAACCAAGATATTTTTTAGCGATTTTTTATCTATTACATTAAAAATTGGCTTGCCTGCCGTTCCGCTTGGCTCTCCGTCATCAACCGCTTTTGCAAGCATGGTTGGAGATGCAATGTTATAGGCATAGCAAACATGAGTGCACTTTTTATGCTCCTTTTTTAAATTGTTTATAATATCATCTACGTCTTTTGCACTGTCAACATTAAACACATAGCCATAGAATTTGCTCTTTTTTTCAATCAGTTCATACATGCTAAAAAGTTTAGCAAACATATTTGATGTTGTCAAATTAATTACTTTTTTATCAAAGCGATTATAAAATCCTGAGGCATTCCTAATTGTCGAAATATTTTAAAAAAATTATTTATTTTTACATTTTTCCCTTTGTAAATACTTCTTAACACATTTTCTGAAACATTGCATATTTTACAAAACTCTTTTTTAGTTAAATTATTTTTATTTAAATACTCATCTATTATTTTAGTATTATAAATTAATCTTTTCATGCTTATCTCCTTTTAATACAACATAATACTACCATCATAAAAAATATTTTTTTATAAATAAGCCAAAATGGCTTAAAAAATTTTTTCAATTATTTATTTTTCTTTGTTATTTAACTTAAAAAGTGTTAACATTAATTTAAAGGGAGAATTTATGGAAGATAAATGTATTGTTGGTTGTTTAAAATCTCGCGGGGCGTCTCCTATTCCTGAAGAGGCAAAGTGGGTGCAAGCAAAAGATATAATGCAAATTAGTGGGTTTAGCCATGGCTGTGGCAAATGTGCTCCTCAGCAAGGGACATGCAAACTTACTTTAAATGTTAAAGATGGAATAATAAAAGAAGCATTAATTGAAACAATTGGTTGCACAGGCATGACGCATTCCGCTGGCATGGCTTGCGAAATATTGATTGGTAGAACGCTTTTGGAAGCATTAAACACAGACCTTGTTTGCGATGCCATTAATGACGCTATGAAAGAAATATTTTTGCAGTTGGTTTATGGTAGAAGTCAATCTGCTTTTTCTGAGGGCGGTTTAAATGTGGGCGCAGGACTTGAGGACTTGGGCAAAAACTGGACAAGTGCGGTTGGAACTGTATATGCGAACGATAAAATTGGTCCAAGATATTTGAATTTGGCAGAGGGATACATCACAAAACTTGCACTAGATGAAAACAACGAAATAATTGGCTATGAATATTTAAACATTGGCGGTCTTGTTAAAGAGTTAGAAAAAGGCACTGCTTATGCAGAGGCTCGCAAAAACAATTGCAAAACCTATGGCAGATTTAACGAAGGCGTAAAATTTTTGGACCCAAGGAGCAAGTAATATGGAAGGAAATTTTGTTAAAGACACTTTAAAAAAGTATGGTTTTAAAAGTGTTGATGAAGTAAAAAAATTATGCAAAGAAAAAAATGTCAATGTTGAAGAAATTGTAAAAAGTGTTCAACCAATTGCATTTGAAGATGCCGTTATGGCGTATGAACTTGGTTGTGCAATTGCACTTAAAAGTGGCGACAAAAAAGCGGAAAACACTGCAAAATATATTGGTGAAGGCTTGCAGGCATATTGCAGATTTGGCTCGGTTGCAGACGAAAGACAAATTGGTTTGGGGCATGGAAATTTGGCAAGCATGCTTTTAAATGAAAACACTAAATGTTTTTGCTTTTTAGCGGGGCACGAAAGTTTTGCTGCCGCAGAAGGTGCCATGGGTATTGCTCTAACCGCAAACAAAGTTAGAAAAACACCTTTAAGAGTTATTTTAAACGGACTAGGCAAAGATGCAGCATATATTATTGCCCGCATAAATGGCTTTACTTATGTTGACACCACCTATGACCACTACACTCACAAATTAACTGTAAATGGCGAAAAGTGCTTTGGAAATGGTGAACGTGCAAAAGTTAAAGTTTATGGTGCGTATGATGTTCCAGAGGGTGTTGAAATTATGAAACTTGAAAATGTTGATGTTTCTATAACTGGCAACTCAACCAACCCTGTGCGTTTTCAACATCCTGTTGCGGGCACTTACAAAAAGTGGTGCTACGACAACAACAAAAAATATTTTAGTGTTGCGTCTGGTGGTGGTACAGGAAGAACCTTACACCCAGACAACATGGGATGCGGACCTGCATCTTATGGCTTAACTGACACAATGGGACGCATGCACTGCGATGCACAATTTGCGGGCTCGTCTTCTGTTCCTGCTCACGTTGAAATGATGGGATTTATTGGAATGGGCAACAATCCAATTGTTGGTGCAACTGTTGCTTTGGCAGTTGAAACTGCCCTTGCAAACAGCAAAAAATGATAAACATTTAAATTAAAAAATAAACATAATTAGCACAAAAAACACGGCAAATTGTAACAAACAATTTGTCGTGTTTTTGTATAAACTTATTAACTTTTAATTTTTTGTATATGTTTTTTGTTTTTAAGTCAATTATTAAAGAATTTGAATTAGAAGTATCAAGTGTATTTCTAAAATTTAAAAAATTATTAAAAATTAACCAAAAATTAATAAAATTTTAATATTTTTGCTTAAAAAGCATGCAATTTTAATAAAATGTTTTAAAATTAAATTGTTTTTTCGCTATCTAAAATTATTGTACATGGACCATCACAACACATATCAATTAACATTTCGGTTCTAAAAACGCCCGTTTTAACTGGCACATGTTGACTTAAAATTTCAACTGCGTAATTATAAAGTGGCTCAGAAATTTCTGGGTGTGCTGACTTTATAAAACTTGGTCTATTTTGCCCAATGGTTGTGCCATATAAAGTAAAATTGCTAACCAAAAGCACGCTTGCCCCAACATCATTCAAGGATAAATTTAGTTTGCCGTTTTCATCTTCAAAAACACGCAATTTTTCTATTTTTGACATCAAATATTCTGCATCTTTTTTAGTGTCATCTTCTTTAATTCCAAGCAAAACAACAAAACCCTTTTCTATTTTAGAATAGGGTTTGCCGTTTGACATTAAACTTGCATTTTTAACAACTTGTACGATTGCTCTCATCTTGTTCCTTTTGTTTTGCAACTTCTTTTTTTATTGTGGTTAAAAGGTTGTATTGCTCATCATCAATAATAGTTTTTAAAACTTCATTTTCTTTTTCATTAAACTGCACATCTGTAAAGCAGTACAACTCTTTTATACTGTCAAATGACGTATATTTATCAAAATTTAGCGAATCACTCAAAGCAACCAAATTTGCCTGAAGCAACTTATGTGCTAGCTTGTCGTTATAGTTCAATTGCAACGATTGGTTTAAAAATCGTGAAACATCAAATTTATATTTCTCGTTTAAAGCAACTAATTCCTTAACATTATTCTTTGCAATAAGGTTCAAAATGTTAGAATTTTCACTTAAAACTATTTTTTGCAGTTCGCATACTTCTTGTTTTATGCTCTCTTTTGGAATTTGAATGTTGGAGTCGCACAAAAATTGGATTTTTTCTTCATAGTCAAAAACATCTTGTATATACTTCTCTAGTTTATCTAAATTTTGCTTTTCAGTTTGAGATAATTTTATATCTTCAATATTTTGAAACAAATCATATATTGCATTTACTGCAAAACATCGCGCATCCATTTCAAATGGTTTTTCGTAATAGTCATGGTTCAAATAAAAGTGATATTTTAACAATATATTAATTTTAGCTTCATCACTCATGCCTTTTGAAATACAGTTAAAAGTTAAAGCCGCTTCTAGTGCATATCTTTCAGGCGACCTAACTAATACAATATTATCTATATCTTTATCTTTTCTTTTTGCTTTTATTTGGGCAAAATGTCTGAGTTCATGAGCAAGCGTGTTTATGTCCTCAACCACATTTTGATATTTTGTAAAAGTGTTTTGTGCAAGCGAGATAGAATTGTTGGCGTTATAGCCACCATCAGCATACCCCTCTTCATCAAAAGTTATGTAAGGCAACTCTACTTTTATGTTGTACTCGTCCATTAAAACGTCTAGCACATAATTTTTTACAAGTTCAATCATTTTTACCTTGTTAATATGTGAATTTTCGTTTAGCGACAAAACATACCTTAAAAGTTTTTGCTTGCTAACTTGATTATTGTCCATACCCCTTATTCCTCTAGTTAAAGTATATTACATCAAACTGTTACAGTCAATAGTGAAATTACTTTATAACTTTGTCTATAACTGCACCACCCAAGCACAAACTATTGCCCTCTATATCGTCTTTGTATAAAACAACAAATTGCCCTGGAGTTACCGCACGTTGCTTTTCATAAAAACTGATTTCCACATGGTCGTTCACAACTTTAACATGCACCTTTTGGTCAGGTTGACGATAGCGGAATTTTGCATAGCAGTCAAATTCAGGCTCTGTTGGTTTTTCTGGTATCCAATTAAATTTTTCACTTATCATTCCACTTGAAAAAAGTTCTTCTCCCTCGCCTTGAGAAACATACAAAATATTGTTTTCTAGGTCTTTTTTTAGCACAAACCATCTTTGCCCGTTACTGTCTGACCTTCCACCAATGCCAAGGCCTCTGCGTTGACCAATTGTGTAATACATAAGCCCGTCATGTGTGCCAACTGTTCTGCCATCTAAAGTCATAATTTTGCCTGGTTTTGCTGGCAAATATTCTTGCAAGAACTTTTTAAAATTTCGTTCACCAATAAAGCAAATTCCTGTGCTATCTTTTTTGTCGGCAGTAACCAAACCTAGTTCTTTAGCAATTTCTCTTACTTTTGGCTTTTCTATATCGGCAAGTGGAAAAAGCACATATTTTAACTGGTCTTGCGAGAGTTGATTTAAAAAGTAAGACTGGTCTTTGTTTAAGTCTTTTGATTTTGCTAAATAATATTTTCCGTCTTTTTCAATTTTTTTACAGTAGTGACCCGTTGCAATATAGTCTGCACCAAGTTCTTTTGCAAACTCTAAAAAAGGACCAAACTTAATTTCTCGATTGCACAAAACATCGGGATTTGGAGTACGTCCCTTTTTGTATTCTTCCAAAAAATATTTAAAGACTCTATCATAATATTGTTTTGCATAGTTAACGCTGAAATATGGAATACCTATTGCACTACAAACTCTTTTTACATCTTCGTAGTCTTGCTCGGCAGTGCAAGTTTCACTACCCTCTTCCCAGTTTACCATAAAAAGACCAATCACCTCGTGACCTTGGTCTTTTAATAATTTTGCAGCAACAGAGGAATCTACGCCACCGCTAACACCTACAACTACTTTTGCCATAATCAACTCTCCAACTAATGCAAATTTATTAAAAATTCGCCTTAAATTTAAAAAAATATTAAAGTTTTACTTATTTTTAGTTAATTTTTCACCTTCAGAAAAATCTACTG
>CAVISZ010000149.1:0-1296 GCA_963645585.1 uncultured Eubacteriales bacterium | reverse complement strand
CTGGTATTCTATATTTTCCAATAGCCCCATCTACAAAATCGAACACCCAAAATATGCCATCAATTGCCACTGGTAAAAACAAAAAACTCATAATGTTATCGTAGTTTGGAATTGCTCCCGATAAAAATGTAAACACAACTGAAAAAAGCCCCATTACAAGTTGAAAGATTGCTTTTGCATATCTTCCAACATAAAAATTATGAGCACCAAACAAACCTAAAAAACCACACAAAATCAAAAATTTGCTTTTTTTAACATCTTTAGGAAAGCCGTACGCTTTTACTGTTTCCGATTTTTTACCATGCAATATTAACTCTTTTGCAAGAGCATTGCTACCATTATCCACTCTTGAAAAAATAAGCCCACACTCTGTGCATCTAAATTGAGTGTATGCGTTTTTGGTTCCGCATCTTGGGCAACGCCTTGATTTATACATTCTCATATTTATGATTTTAGCACATGTGTGAGCATATGTCAAAGTTAAATATTGCAAATTAAAGCAAACTCATCAGGCTTTAATGACGCTCCACCAACAAGCAAGCCATTAATTCCATTTATATAGCCAAATTGTTTAGCGTTAGACGAATTTACGCTTCCACCATAAAGTATTTTAATGTTTTTGCCTGCCGATGCGGTGTACTCTGACGACACCTCGTCTCTTATGATATTTGCGACTTCTTCTATTTGTTTAACACTAGGAAGTTCACCTGTTCCAATTGACCAAATAGGTTCGTAGGCAATTATTATGTTTTTGAGTTCATTTTCATACAAACCTTTTAACGCTTCTAAAACTTCTTTTTGGATAACTTGTTTGTATCTTTTGCCATTTCTTTCTGTTTTTGTTTCACCAACACACAAAACGACCTTTAAACCAAGAGATAGTGCCTCTTTGATTTTTTTGTTTATTACTTCATTTTTTTCTGCAAATATTTTTCTGCGTTCGCTATGACCAATAATTACAACACCAACTCCAACGCTTTTTAACATTTTTGCAGACACTTCACCCGTGAATGCCCCAGAAGGCTCGCTGGAAACATTTTGTGCACCCAAAATTATTTTACTGTTTGTTAATTTTTGTTTTGCAAACATGAGGTTCGTAAAAGGTGGAAATATTGCAATTTCATTTTTACTATTTTCTACCAATGGCAAAAATTTTTCTGTATAAGTTTCTACTTCTTTTATGGTTGTGTTCATTTTAAAATTACCATAAATTAACTTTTTCATAAAAATTCCTTTTAAAAAATGGCAAAAATCAATATTTTTTTGAAATTTTTAGCCATTTTATCTTTGTATTTG
>CAVISZ010000148.1:5151-8791 GCA_963645585.1 uncultured Eubacteriales bacterium | reverse complement strand
GTGATATATTCTCCCTCAACAATCTATGCACCATATAATTGCGGTTTTAGAGCTTATGAAAAATTAACAACAATTAATTTTAACAATTTTAATACGAGTAAAATTACAAGTATGAGATTTATGTTTTTAGATAGTACAAAAATACAATCTCTAGACTTAAGTTCTTTCGATACGAGTAATGTTAGCGATATGGTTTGTATGTTTACAAATTGCACTAATTTAAGTAGTTTAAATTTAAATAACTTTAATACTGTTAAAGTAACTGATATGGGAAGAATGTTTGAAAGTTGTAGTAGCTTAACTAGTCTTGATTTATCTAGTTTTAACACAAGTAAAGTTACTAAGATGACTAGTATGTTTTCTTATTGTAAAACACTGACAAGTCTTAATGTTTCTAATTTTGATATATCAGGGGTTAGTGATATTGGCAACATGTTTTATGGATGCAGTAGTTTGTAAACATTAGATGTTTCAAGTTTTGATATAAGTAATATAACAAGTATTGCTAGTATGTTTGCAAATTGTTCAAAACTTAAAACAATTGATGTTTCTAAGTTTGATACGCGTAATGTCACTAACATGTCTGGACTTTTTCATGGCTGCAAAGCACTGACTAGTTTAAATATTACTAATTTTGATACAAGTGGCGTAAAATATTTTGGTAACATGTTTGCTGATTGCAGGCTATTTAACAGATATTAAAGCCAAGCCTTCGGCTTAAAGGGTAAAAAGGTGGCAGAATATGGCAGGGATGTGTCAATGTGACATAAAAAGTGTAGGCAATAATTTTTAGACAGATAAAAATAAATGCACAAAGAGAACATTTAGTTCATGTTATATCCACGCTATATAAAACCAATAAAATATGAGATTATTTCTTAGAATTAACAAAAAATATATTTAATCAAGTAATTTGCGTTTTCTACTAGACAAATTTTTCTCTTTGTGATATTCTAAATAAGTCTTTAAACAAAGTTTATCGAATCCTCAACGTTTTGCTTTGTTTTTAGCGTAAAAATCCATAGGAGGTAAAATTAAATGGAAAAGGCAAGAAAGCAAGAAATTATCAATCAGTTCAAACAATCTGAACACGATACTGGGTCTGCTCAAGTTCAAATCGCTCTTTTAACTGAAAGAATTAGAGAGTTAACTGAACACTTGAAAAAAAATCATAATGATAACCATTCAAGACGTGGACTTTCAATGCTTATAGGTCAACGTAAATCTTTCTTAAAATACTTAGAAGAAAGAGATATTGAGGCTTATCGTAAAATCAAAAAAGACCTACAAATCAGATAGTCTTTTACCGAGGAAATATCGGACGATTTTTATGCCCGATTTTCCTCGTTTTTTTAAGTAAAAAATTGCATTTTTGCAATTAATTAAACAATGTTTGCTATTATTCTATGAATTTAAGGAGAATTATGGAAAATTTAGGTAAAATTTTTAAAACACAAATAGGTGGAAAAGAAGTTATTGTAGAAACAGGCAAATACTGCGAACAAGCAAATGGTTCTTGCATTGTAAGATGCGGAGAAACAGCTGTTATGGTTAATGTTTGCATGTCAAAATCACCAAGAGACGGAATAGACTTTTTCCCACTTAGCGTTGACTTTGAAGAAAAAATGTACTCAGTAGGTAAAATTCCAGGCGGTTACAAACGCAGAGAGGGTAGAGCAAGCGATAAAGCCATTTTAACATCAAGACTTATCGATCGTCCTCTTCGTCCTTTGTTCCCAAAAGGCTTTTTCAATGATGTAACAGTAACTGCAACTGCACTATCAGTTGACCCAGATGTTGCAATTGAACCTTTGGCAATGCTTGGCTCATCAATTGCTTTAACAATTTCTGACATTCCATTCCAAGGTCCAACAGGCTCTGTTCAAGTTGCATATGTTGACGGAAAATATATTTGCAACCCTAACGAAAAAGAGCGTGAACAAAGTTTGATGCACTTAACAGTAAGTGGCACAAACGAGGCAATTTTAATGGTTGAAGCAGGTGCAAATGAGGTTACTGAAGCAGAAATGCTAGATGCAATCATGTTTGCTCATGAAGAAATCAAAAAACAAGTTGCATTTGAACTTGAAATTAAAGAGCAAATTGGCAAACCTCTTGCAAATGTAGAAGTTTATCATGTTGCAGACGAAATTGACCAAGCAGTAAGAGAGTACGCAACAGGCATGTTAAGAGAGGCTTTGTCTCACTTTAACAGACAAGAACGCAGTGATGCACAAGACAGAGTTGACGCAGATGTTAAAGCACATTTTGCAGAAATTTTCCCTAACTCAGAACGTCAAATTGGTGATGTTTTATACAAAATGACCAAAGAGATTGTTCGTGAAAGAATTATAAATGAAGGTGTTAGACCAGACGGCAGAAAATTAACCGAAATTCGTCCAATTTGGTGCGAGCATGGCATTTTGCCAAGAGTTCACGGCACAGGCGTGTTTACTCGTGGTCAAACACAAGTTTTAACAACTTGCACTTTGGGTACAATTGGTGATGCTCAAAGCATAGAAGTTTTAGATGAAGAAGAAGAGCAAAAACGTTATATTCACCATTACAACATGCCAGGTTATGCAACTGGTGAGGCAAAACCTTTAAGAGCACCAGGCAGACGTGAAATTGGTCATGGTGCACTCGCAGAGCGTGCATTGGTTCCTGTAATTCCAAGCGAAGATGAATTCCCATATGTTATTCGTTTGGTTAGTGAAGTTATTTCATCAAATGGTTCATCTTCAATGGCATCAACATGTGGTTCAACTCTTGCATTAATGGATGCAGGCGTGCCAATTAAAGCACCTGTTGCGGGCATTGCAATGGGTCTTATCAAAGATGAAGCATCAGGCAAAGTTGCAGTTATGAGTGATATTCAAGGTCTTGAAGATTTCTTAGGAGATATGGACTTTAAGGTTACAGGCACTGCAAAAGGCATAACAGCAATTCAAATGGATATTAAAATTAAGGGCATAGATAAAGCAATTTTAACAACCGCTTTAAATCAAGCAAGAGAAGGCAGAATGTTCATTATGCAAAAAATGCTTGCTTGCATTCCAGAGCCAAACAAAGAGCTTTCTAAATATGCTCCAAAAATTATCACATTCAATATTGACCCAGAAAAAATTGGCGATGTTGTAGGCAAAAGCGGTAAAACAATCAATAAAATTATTGAAGAAACTGGCGTTAAAATTGATATAGAGGACGATGGTAGAGTATATATCGCAACTCAAGATGCCGAAAATGCTCAAAAAGCAAAAAGCATTATTCTAAACATTGTTACAGACATTGAAGTTGGTAAACAATACAAAGGTAAAGTTGTAAGAATTATGTCCTTTGGTGCATTTGTTGACTTTGGTGGTGGCAAAGAGGGTATGATTCATATTTCTAAACTTTGCGACAAACGCGTAGAAAAAGTTGAAGATGTATTGAACCTTGGCGATGAAGTTATTGCAGAATGTATCAAAATAGACGATAAAAACCGCTTAGACTTTAAATTAATTTCAAAATGCTAAAAAATATTGAAATAATACAATCAAAAATTGCCTGTAAATTTAAATATTGCAACAAAAATTGCATATTATTGATGCAGTTTAACAATCAATTTTAAAAGATTTACAAAGACCCAAAATGGCTTTTG
>CAVISZ010000148.1:0-5141 GCA_963645585.1 uncultured Eubacteriales bacterium | reverse complement strand
ATATATTTGTAATTATTCATAATTTATTTTATGAAAAAAATATCTAGTAATTTTTTTAGAAAATATATAGCTAATTTTGTCATAATTTTATCTTTATTTTGCGTAGGATTTTTAACTTATCAAGGTGGTGCAATTGGTGCTTTTAGTTCTAATAACGCAACAATTTATTATACGGGCAATAGTAAAAATAACACAATATCGCTAATGTTTAATGTATATATGGGCAATGAGCATGTTGAAAAAATATTGGAAATTTTAAACCAAAATAATGTAAAGGCAACTTTTTTTGTTGGAGGAATTTGGGTAGAGAAAAATCAAGATTGTCTTATGAAAATTTATAACAGTGGAAACGAAATTGCATCTCATGGCTATTGGCACAAAGACCATGCAAAAATAAGCGATGAGCAACAAATAAATGAAATTCAGTTAACCGACAAGTTAATAACCGACCTAACAGGGCTAAAAATGACACTTTTTGCCCCACCAAGTGGCTCTTTTAACAAACACACTGCCTACATAGCACAAAATCTTGGCTATAAAACAATAATGTGGAGCAAAGACACCATAGACTGGCGTGACCAAGACGAAAATTTAATATATAGTCGTGCCACAAACAACTGTCAGAGTGGAGATTTAATATTGATGCATCCAACAAAAGCTACAGCCAATTCACTAGATAATATTATAAAAAAATACCAGGAAAAAGGTTTAAATATTGACACAGTAAGCAAAAATATATTGTAAATATGTCATTATTTTTGCATTTAAATATAAATTTATTGTTGCAGTAGATTATAAATGATGATATACTAAATGCGAAAATAAATATTAGGGAAACTATGGCAATATATAATTTTGAAGATAATAAACCAAAACAAAAAAAAGCCGACTATCAAAAAATAGTGGGTTGTATTTTGGTGTCAATTTCTGTATTTTGTTTGTTTTGCATTATAACTCATTTTATTCCATTTATAAAAAGTTTTTTACTTGGTTCTTTTGGGTTGTTTTGCTATCCATTTTTTATAACAGTTATGGCGGTAGGCTTTGCACTTATTGGTCATAAAAGATATGTAATGCCTAAAAAATATGGCATATTTTTGTCGCTTTCCATTATTTTTGTACTTAGCATTTTGCAGTTGATTTTAGTAAAAAATAACGGACTTAATTTTTGGCAATATTTGGGCGTATGCTACACTCAAAAAACAACCGCTGGTGGCATTGTTCTTGGGCTTGTAACGGCTCCACTTTTGTATGTTTTAAATAGGGTTGGGGCATATATTGTTTGTGTTGCTCTTTCAATTGTTTTTATTGCATTAACAATCGACTATATTCACTATTTAAGCAAAAATGATAATTTAAAAAATGCTATAAAAATATCCTCTCAAACACAAGAAGAACCTGTGCCTGCTTCTGGCAAGATTACAGTTAGGCAATTAGAGGACAACTTAAAAAAATCTAAAGAGCAAGAAGAGAAAAAAGATGCAAAACCTCAAGAAAAGGTAAAACTTACACTTGATGCAAAACAAGAAAGCGAAACCGCCGAAGAGAGTGCTAAGCGCAAGCTAGGGCTTTTGGCGTCATCTAACACAGATGTAAACGACAATAGCAAATATTTCAATACAGAGCAAAAAATTGAGGAGAGCAAAAAGAATATTGAAAATCCTCGTGAATATATTTTAACGCGTGACAATCATATAGACATGTCAAAATATAGCAAAAAACGTTTAGATGATATTCAAAACACCTTTGCAAGTTTGAAAAATAAAGGTGAGATGCAGGCAAATTCATATGGCAACAATAACACCATTTTCAATCAAACTTCTTTTGCTATGCCAAACAAGGTCATTCATGAAGACTCAACTCCAATTTTTAACTCTTTGCATGGCGAATATGTAAAAAGCACAATAGGCAACAGCACTAGCGTTAATGAAAATAAAAACGATGAAGATGTTGCTTCAATTGTTGAACCAAAAATGCAAATCGTCCAAGATAATATTGGCTCATTTGATATAACAAATAATGAAACAGAAGAGAAGCAAGAACCTTTAACAACCAATAGTGAACCAAGCTTTGCAAAACCTGCAAATAATCAAAAAGTTGATACACTTGACGTAGAAAACTTTACAAATAACATTTTGGCATCTTTAAATAAACCACAACAACAAGAACCAGAGTTGGAAAACACAAGCAATTACTATTCTCCAAACAAAATGTTTAAAGAGGAGCCTAAACCTCTTGAGCCAATTGCTGTTAAAGAGCCAATAAATTACGTTAAACCTCCAATTGAACTTCTTACAACCGAAAGTATGGATTTGTCGCTTGTTAATCAAGATGTTGTAATGAAGCGTGAAGAGCTTGAAATTGCCTTAGACACTTTTGGCATTCCTGCAAAAGTTATTGGTGTTGTAATTGGTCCTGCGGTTACAAGATATGAACTTGAAATGCCTGCGGGTGTTAGCATTAAAAGATTGCTTGCTCTGCAAGAAGACATTGCCTATAACTTGTCATCAAATGGCGATATAAGAATTGAAGCACCAATCCCAGGAAGAAGAGCAGTTGGTATTGAAGTGCCAAACGAAAGAGTTGCAACTGTTGGTTTAAGAGACATCATTACTTCAAGAGAGTTTATGGAAGCAAAAGGCAATTTGTCTATTGCTCTTGGCAAAGATATTTCAGGTGCTGTTAAAACATTTAGTTTAATAAAAATTCCTCACTTGCTTATTGCGGGAACAACAGGTTCAGGTAAGTCTGTTTGCATAAATGCAATTATTTTAAGTTTGATATACAAATATTCTCCAGATGAGGTTAAGTTTATTTTAATTGACCCAAAACGCGTTGAATTTTCAATGTATAACAATTTGCCACATCTTTTAACACCAAATGTTATAACCGATAGCGAAAAGGCTTTAAATGCTCTTTCTTGGTGTGTGGACGAAATGGAAAGACGTTTTATAGTGTTTGCAAACGCAAGGGTTAAAAACTTAGAAGAATACAACGCATCTGAAGAGGTTTTAGAGGGCAGAGCAGAAAAAATGCCATATATAATCTTTATCATAGATGAGCTTGCCGATTTATTAATGACTGCAAAAAAAGAAGCCGAAGACTATATTTGTCGTATTCTGCAAAAGGCGAGAGCTGCAGGTATACACATGATTCTTGCAACTCAAAGACCATCTGTAGATATTGTAACAGGTAAAATAAAGGCGAACTTAAGTGCAAGAATTTGCTTTGCCTTGATGACATTCGCCGATTCAAAAACTGTCTTAGACCAAGGCGGTGCTGATAAATTGCTTGGTAAAGGTGATATGTTGTTCTTGTCAAGTGATACAGGCGTTCCAAAACGTATTCAAGGTTGCTTTGTAACAACAAAAGAAATTGATGATGTTGTAACATATGTTAAAGAAAATAACGGCGATTACGAGTTTGATTTAAAAACTGAGCAGTCTATTTTAAACCCTCCTAAAAAAGATGTTGTTGCACAAGTTGACGGCGATAGAGCATCTAGCGATGGCTTTGATGCTTTAATGCCTCAGGTTTTAAAATCGGTTATAGAAAGCGGTCATGCTTCTATTTCAATGATTCAACGCAAGTTTTTGGTCGGTTTCCCACGTGCCGCAAGAATTATTGACCAAATGGAAGAAGCGGGATATATTTCACCATCGGACGGCAGTAAATCACGCAGTGTTTACATGACCATGGAAGAATATGACAAATTATATGGTGAGGGCTAAACAAAATTAATTTTACTTACAAATGAGGAAAGATATGAACATAGAAGAATTAAAAAAGAAAAAGGTTTCTGCAATTAGTTTAGGTTGTGATAAAAATAGGGTAGACCTTGAAAAAATGCTTTATAACCTAAAAAGTTTTGGCTTTGAAGTTGTAGATGATTACAGTGATTGCGATATTTTGATTGTTAACACATGTGCGTTTATTTCTCCAGCAGTTAAAGAAAGTATAGAAAATATTTTCTTAGCACTAGAGCAAAAAAAATTGCATTGTGAAAAGGTAATTGTTACAGGGTGTTTAACTAGCAGATTCCCAGATGAAGTTAAGTCTTTTTTTGAAGATGTAGACTGCTTTGTTAGTATAAAAGACAATGACCAAATTGTTAACAAAATAATGGAGTTATATGGCGTTGACGGTAAATATACCTATAAAGCAGGTAGACTTCTTACTAACTTGTCGCATTACGCATTTTTGAAAATTGCAGACGGTTGCAACAATGGATGTGCATATTGCACAATTCCTAGAATTAGAGGTCGATATACTTCCGTTCCGATGGACGATTTAATAAAAGAAGCAAAGCAACTTTCTGAACAAGGTGTTAAAGAACTTATTTTGGTTGCTCAAGACATAACAAGATATGGAATAGATTTATATAACAAATACAGTTTAATTGAGTTAATTCAAAATTTATCTAAAATTAAAAAAATTCAATGGATAAGGTTGCATTATTGCTATCCAGAAATGGTTACAAATGAACTTTTAGACGAGATAAAAAATAATCCAAAAGTATGCAAGTATATTGACATTCCTTTGCAACATATTGACGATAAAATTCTAAAAGAAATGAACAGGAGAGTAGATGAACAGCAAACTCGTGAGCTTATTTCTAACATTAGAACAAATTATCCTGAAATTGCAATAAGAAGTACATTTATAGTTGGTTTCCCAGGTGAAACAAGAAAACAATTTAATAATTTATTAGAGTTTTTAAAAACTGCAAGACTTGATAACGTAGGCTTTTTCCCATTTTACAAAGAGGAAAAAACAAAAGCATATTTCATGAAAAAGCAAGTGTCAAACTTCATCAAAAAAATGCGTCTTAAAAAAGCTCAAAAAATTCAAGAGCAAATTATGACTGCCAATAATATAAACAAAATTGGTGAAGTAACTCAAGTAATAATTGACTATTTTGACCAAGATGTTGGCTTTTATGTTGGCAGAACAAGCCAAAATTCACCTGATGTAGATTTTTATATATTTTTTGAGGAAACGCCTCAAATTAAAATAGGTGAAATATTTACTGCTAAAATTGTTGATTACTATAATGGAATTTTTAAAGGAGAACTAATAGATGAACCTACCAAATAAATTGTCAGTTTTAAGAATTATTTTAATACCAGTAATGCTTTTCT